>JANXSD010000092.1 GCA_025352785.1 Bacteroidota bacterium | reverse complement strand
GTAAGTTTACCATTATCAATAACAGCAACTTCACCATCATTTAAATAGGCAACATTTTTTGTGTATTCAATAATTGGAGTCGCATCGGAAGCAACAAAATATTCATCTTTTCCAATACCCACTACTATGGGCGAACCTTTTCTTGCTGCAATTAATTTATTCGGTTCATCTTTTGAAAGTATAACAATTGCATAGGCACCTACTACTTCACCAAGTGCTAATCGTACCGCTTCTTCAAGAACTAACTCCCCGTTATTGTAAATTTCTTCTATCAGATGTATTAGTACTTCTGTATCTGTATCACTTGAAAAAGTATGTCCTTCTTTAATCAATTCTTGCTTAATGGTTGCATAGTTTTCTATGATCCCATTATGAATAATTGCGAATTGATGATTTTGAGAAAAGTGAGGATGCGCATTTCTATCGTTAGGTTCACCGTGAGTTGCCCAACGGGTATGACCCATTCCAATGTTGGCACTAACATCTTTCCCTTTTACATATTCAGCAAGGTCGGATACCTTTCCTGCCTTTTTATAAATATTAAGATTTCCATCATGAATGAGTGCGACACCTGCACTATCATAGCCTCTGTATTCTAGACGTTGAAGCCCTTTAATGATGATTGGATAAGCATCCCGCTTACCGATATATGCTACAATTCCACACATGGTTATGGATTTACTTTAGTATAGGTAACTATTAATTTTATGGAAGATCCGCCATCTAAAATTGTACGTTGTGCATTAGAAGTGCTTCCACTTGGTACAAGATAAAGGCCGTAATCTTTTCTCCCCTGTTCTACCACTTTTGTTAATGTTTGTTGCAAATATCTAGCAATATTAAAAGTATATGATTGGGTGTTTATGTCAAATGTGCCTCCGTAATACGATGAAGGCTCGTACTCATCAATAATGGTTGTGTTTTTCCCTAATGAATCACTACCAAGAATTAGTAAACTAGGATGCTGATCAAAAATTCCTGCACTAACAGTTCCTGATTTTACTTTGAAAATTAATTTAGCTGCGTTGATGGACACTTTTCCATGCGCGTATAATTTTTCAAGATTAACAATTTTAATTTTTGTTTTCAATCCTGCCATTGATTGTGCAGCAATGGTATTGTCTTGATTTGTATCTTGATATGCTGTAATATAATTGTGATGAAAGAAACTACTCCTAACACAATTTGCATCTATTATAAATTCATATTTTGAAGGATTAACTCCTACTTTATAATACAACGTCATTCTATCAAGTGAGGAGTTGGAAACCAATGTCATCATACATCCTGGAGAACCCACAACAGTATCAACAACCACAATGCCTTTCATGTAAGTGCGAAAGTTTGCTGCCTCCAAATTAGATGGGTTTAATGAATCTTCAAGCATAATCCGATCACCGAATGACTGATTAAGGGGAATACGAATTTGCGGAGCTAAGTTTATGCCACCAACATTTACAGAATCTTTAAGGTTAGGATGAAAATTAGTAAGCTCACCAATAGGCAGTAAACTATGCGAATAATTTCGTCCGGAATAATAAAGACTATCAGTTGACAAACTTTCAATTAATTCATAAACATAAATATGGTGCACGGAGGCAGCTGAAGTATCTCCAACAAAACCTTTATACGCAATGCTTAAAATTGTTGAATCGGGTGAAATAACTCCACCAAAAGTGCCTGATCCACCAGGAACAATTGTGTTTCCCACTCTTACTTGAGCAACAAATCCTCCAGAAGAACTTCCTATATTTGGATCTTCCAGATGCCCTAAAAATAAAGTGGGAACCTCTAAACTGTTTTTATAGGTGCCATACATCAGCAAAGAATCTTCTTGTCTGGTATATGACTGAATATCAAAAGTATCTTGTGTTCCAACAAGTGGAATTTCAGAAGTTGGTTGTAGGTCTAGACCAATATTATCAGGATCGGAACAAGAAGACATGGCTACTATCAGGATGAATCCAAAGAGTACCATTAATGGGTTTTTTAAACGAAACATGATGCGAAAGTACAGGAAAATTTCCCGCAAATTGTCATCGTAAACGCTAATAAATTTCGAATACAGTTTGTTAGACGATTAATCTGCTAAAACTACGTCTTCCAAGAGCGCTTCATCATAGAAATTATCATACGCTGAAACATAATCATCAGGAGCTTGATACTGTAATGTTGGCTTTGACAAACTCTTGAATGCCTCATCTACTTTCGGATGAATAGTTTCTGATCCTTGAATGACTCCATCCGACCATTGCATGGCCAACTTCGTAAGACCAACATAATTATGCTCTTTTAACTCTTTCACATCGTTAGCAACAAGGCCTTCCATCAATGTTTTTTTGCCAAAATTTTCGCTAAACGACTCTTCAAACGAATCATTATAAAGTGAATAAACCACTTTACTGTTATGAAACATGGGATCGTCTTTGTAACTAGTTTTGATGAAAAGTGGCAAAAGTGCTGTCAACCAACCATGGCAATGAATGATATCTGGTGCCCATCCAAGCTTTTTCACCGTTTCTAAAACGCCACGGCAAAAGAATATGGAACGATCATCGTTGTCTGGAAAGAATACATTTTCAGCATCGCGGAAAGTCTGTTTACGTTGAAAATATTCTTCATTATCAATAAAATAAACCTGCATCCTTGCTGCTTGAATAGAAGCCACTTTAATGATTAAAGGATGATCCGAATCATCAATGATAAGATTCATTCCTGAGAGGCGAATAACCTCGTGTAGCTGATTGCGACGCTCGTTAATACAACCGAATTTCGGCATAAAAGTTCGAATCTCTTTCCCACGCTCTTGAATGCCCTGCGGCAGAAAACGTGCTATCTTACTTTGCTCGTCCATTTCTAGGTATGGATGAATCTCACTCGACACAAAAAGGATACGTGCTTTTCTCATAAATTTTTTCAATTAACGAATTTGCGAATACAAAGGTACGGAAAATAGACATATTCTCCACTATTCCAAATCAATAAAGAAGAAAATGAAAGGATTTTCTATGATAATCTTCCAACTCCAATCAAAAATGGATTTACATGATTGAAAAATTTAACTCCCTCTTTAATGAATAACATTGAAATTTTTAAAATACTCTGTAGCGATATCTTAGCTAAAAAAAAATTCTTTACCTAGCCAGCCTACTAAGACCAACCAAATCAATCCTTTTATTAAAAAAAACAAGAAGCCAGCGATTCCGATTCGTTTTATCCAGAGTCGCCATTTTGTTTTTAATTTTACTTCTTCTTGCATACTGCAAAGATAAAATTGCCTTGTAAAATTTCAACAAACAATCATAGAAAACAGTTTTTAAGACAAAAATCCTTACACTATCATTACTTTTAGCTGAGTAACTGCTCGAGGATCACTACTTTTGCAGTCCCAATGGAGAATATTCGTAATTTCTGTATCATCGCCCACATCGATCATGGTAAGTCAACGCTTGCTGATCGTTTGCTGGAGTACACCAATACCGTTTCAAAAAAGGATTCGCAGGCGCAAGTGCTTGATGATATGGATCTTGAGCGTGAACGTGGCATCACTATTAAAAGCCATGCTATCCAAATGGATTATGAGAGGAATGGTATAAAATACACTTTAAACCTCATTGATACTCCAGGGCACGTTGACTTCTCGTATGAAGTTTCTCGTTCTATTGCTGCTTGTGAAGGTGCTTTACTTATCGTAGATGCCGCGCAAGGTATTCAGGCACAAACCATTTCCAATCTCTATTTAGCATTAGGTAGTGATTTAACGATTATCCCGATTCTTAACAAAATCGATTTGCCGAGTGCAGAGCCTGAGGTTGTTAAAGATCAAATCGTTGATCTTCTAGGTTGTGATCGCGAAGAGATTCTTGCTGCTTCTGGGAAAACGGGCATGGGGGTTCATGAAATTTTAAGTGCCATCGTCGATCGCATTCCACATCCGAAAGGCGATCCCAAAGCACCATTAAAAGCATTAATATTTGATTCCGTTTTTAATTCATTCAGAGGAATTATCGCTTATTTCCGCATTATGGATGGCGAAATTCGCAAAGGTGATCATGTGAAGTTTGCTGCCGCAGATAGTGAATATCATGCTGATGAGATTGGAATTTTAAAGCTAACAAAAACGCCGCGTGATGTTGTGAAAACAGGCGATGTAGGATATATTATTTCAGGAATTAAAGAAGCGAAGGAAGTTAAAGTTGGAGATACCTTAACGCATGTAGCAAGGCCGTGTTTAGAAAATATAGCAGGCTTTGAAGAGGTGAAACCTATGGTTTTCGCAGGTATTTACCCTGTTGACACGGATGAATACGAAGAGTTACGTGGTGCTATTGAGAAATTACAACTGAATGATGCCTCCTTAGTTTTCGAACCTGAATCATCAGCTGCACTTGGATTTGGTTTTCGTTGTGGATTCCTTGGAATGTTGCACATGGAAATTATTCAAGAACGTTTGGAGCGCGAATTCAACATGACAGTAATCACTACTGTTCCTAACGTATCGTATCATGCCTATTTAACGAATGGTACCGATATGATCGTAAACAATCCTAGTGATTTTCCCGAGCCCAATTATATGGATCGTATTGAAGAGCCTTATATCCGTGCTACGATAATTACCAAAGCAGAATTTACCGGAGCAGTAATGACGTTGTGTATTTTGAAACGTGGAAATATTATCAATCAAAGTTATCTTACTACTGATCGTGTTGAATTAATTTTTGATATGCCAATGGCAGAAATTGTTTTTGACTTTTATGATAAACTGAAATCCATTTCGAAAGGCTATGCTTCGTTCGACTATCACCAAACTGGTTATAAGGAAAGTGATTTAGTGCGTTTAGATATTAAATTAAATGGGGAACCTGTTGATGCTTTATCTGCTTTAATTCATCGTGACCACTCGTTTACTTTTGGTAAAAAGATTTGTGAGAAGTTGAAAGAGTTAATGACTCGACAACAATTTGAAATTATTATTCAAGCGGCAATTGGTGCAAAAATTATTGCGCGTGAAACTGTAAAGGCGTTGCGTAAAGATGTTACTGCAAAATGTTATGGTGGTGATATTTCTCGTAAGCGTAAATTGTTAGAGAAGCAAAAAGAAGGAAAGAAACGAATGCGCCAAGTAGGGAATGTAGAAATTCCGCAACAAGCATTTATGGCAATTTTAAAATTGGATAGTTAATTCACGAACTAGTGTTTCATAAATAAACTGTAGCATAAAAAATATAACTTTTTTATTGATTGAGCTTTTCTGTATCTCAATAAACTCTTGATGAAAATATCTTAATAATTACCAGGGAATTAGCTATAATAAAATAAAAAAAACTATTACATAAGCTTTTCGATCTCTGCAAAATATATTCATTATGTTATCCCTTTAACTAAATTGGATTTTGTGAAATGTATTTATTATGTAACGGATGCAAATAATCCTTAGAGATAATTTTATCTATATTTACTTACGGAAATATTTCCTGAAATTTATAAGTAAATTATAATGCCTTTTACTTCATTAAACTTAGCTCCAACTTTATTAAAGGAATTAGTTGTTCAAAATTATTTACAACCTACACCTATTCAACAAGCTGCAATTCCTGCAATTTTAAATGGGAAAGATATTCTCGGTATAGCCCAAACGGGATCCGGCAAAACAGCCAGTTTTGTATTACCCATATTAATGAATTTGCAAAGAGGAAATAGAGCAAAAAACAGACATATAAATGTATTGGTTTTGGTTCCAACTCGTGAATTAGCCGTACAAGTGAAAGATGTGTTTTTGCTTTTTGCTGCAGCACTTCCAATTCATATAAAAACGATTGCTGTTTTTGGTGGCGTTTCTATCAACCCTCAAATGATGGCACTGCAAGGAGCAAATATTTTGGTTGCCACTCCAGGAAGGTTGCTTGAATTAATTGACAGCAATTCAGTTCATTTATCGGAAGTGGAAACTTTAGTGTTAGATGAAGCTGATAAGATGCTTAACTTAGGATTCAAAGAAGAAATTAATCGCATCTTTTTACTCTTGCCAAAGAAGCGCCAAAACTTATTGTTCTCTGCCACCTTAAGCGATGACTTGCAAAACATTAATCAATTACTATTGCATGATCCTTTAGTTATTAAAATTGAGGTTGAAGAAACAAATATTGCTTTAATTGCACAATCAGCATACTTAGTTTCTGAGGAAAAAAAAGGACCGCTTTTGCGCTATTTAATCCAACAAAATAATTTTAGACAAGTATTAATCTTTACCTCTTCAGTTTATAAAGCGGATAACGTTGCTGATAAGTTGCGCAAAAACGGAATAGAGGCTGAGGCCATCCACAGTAAAAAAAGTCAAGGAGCACGAACGGATGCATTGAAGAAATTTAAAGCGGGGAATCTACGTGTATTAGTTGCAACAGATTTGATGTCGCGCGGAATCGATATTCAATTTTTACCTCACGTTATTAATTATGAATTGCCTCGATCTCCAAAAGATTATCTACATCGAATAGGAAGAACTGGTCGTGCAGAAAATCCAGGAGAAGCTATCTCCTTTATCACTCCTGAGGATGAACATCATTTTAGTGTGATACAAAAAAAAATGGGAAAGAAAGTAACAATTTTTAATTCTGAAGAAATAGATTTTAAAAATTTAAAATAATATTTTTCAAAGAAATTCTATTGCATAAAATTCTCTTTGAAAGATATGCAGATAGTATTCGCATCAAAAAACTATAGTTTGTTTACAAGGTTTTCTGTTAATATTTTTTAAAAATGATACTAAGATTTAATTATTTACAATTAATTTCAATCTTGTTTTGTTACACTACCGGTTCTTCTTTTTTCATGGTATGATCAGCAGAGATATATCCCGATCCATAAACGAAGTAAAATAATAACATGCATAATACAATAACTGAAAAAATCAAATCAGAGTTTGCAAAGAAACCATTTTGAGCGTTCACTAAGAATACAGCTCCAAGTAATATTGGAATTTGTATTGCTACAGATAATCTTGTGTATAATCCAATCGCAATAAATAATCCCCCTGCTAAATGGGCTAATGCAACGTAATGCGCTAATGCGAATGAAAGCCAAGGGAATTTACTTGTTGCTAAAATGTGTTGCAATTCTTCTGTATGACTAATAAAATACAGTCCCTTTAAAAAAATTGTAATACCCAATACTATTCGAAATAGATCAATCATCTTTGGATGATGTTTTTCAGACCAACTATCGATGTTTTTAAACAAACTCATTTAGACCTCCTTTTTAAAATGTTTCGATTAATGATATTAAAGTAACGAATTATTTAACGTATTAGTATGAAGATTCTACTCCAATGCATCGAAATGGACATGATTTGAATCCGAATGGGAGAGATTCATGCTAAGACGTAGAGGTATAAGATGTGGAATATATAGTTTGCGGAGACGCAAAGCCACAAAGAATTTTAACTTCTCGCAGAGGCGCAAAGACGCAAGAAAAATAGTTTCATCTTCGTCGCTAGCGACTCATTGTTATGTAGTGGTATCATCTTATCTAGCGAACCGCTCTGGGGCCGCGGAGGCCACCAACCAAAAAAAATTGTCCGCTATACCTTGCGGCATTCTAATTTTCAAAACGAATTATTTTTACTCCAAATATTTCTCTTGCAACAAGTTTACTATTCGCAAGCAGAGGCGGAAATTTTTATGGTTTGATAATTCTAATCATCATTTAAGCCTGCGTGCCAAGATGATCTAATTCGGAAACTGTGAACTAAATCCTGCTCATCATTTTAATCCCTAATAATCATGCGTGCCAAGAAGACTTGTTCTTCATGGATTCAAGACAATTTAAAATTTTTCGAAGTCAACAATTTATCCAATGTGAGTGCGGTGGTGGTCAAGCAAAAGAGCGAACCGACAATTGGTTTACCGATTAAGTAAATAGAAACCTCTACCATTTTTATTTCACTTAATAATTTGAGCAGTTCGCCGAAAGTTCAATTGTCGGTTGGTTTTGCTTGCGCCTTTTTCTTTGGTTCGTTTCTTTTTTGCGTAAAAAAGAAATGAATAAACAATATTTCATGAGCTCACAAACGTTCGGTTGGGCAAGCAAAAGAAATGAACAAAAAAAGGTTAGAATACGAAACCTTTGTTTTACCACAAGAAAATAAAGTTGGAAGGATCCAAATTTATTCGAAGCCAGGTAATGGATTAAAGCGCAACAATAAATTGTGGTATATTAAAATCCCTTCACGCGCTCACGGCGTGGCAACTTCCTAATTGAACTTAATAGTTTCATCTTCGTCGCTAGCGACTAAATCGTTATGTGTAATTAAAATTCTGCATTCTTTGGCGTTCTTGGAAAAGGAATTACATCACGAATATTGCTCATTCCTGTCACGAATAAAATCAATCGTTCGAAGCCTAATCCAAATCCTGCATGAGGGCAAGTTCCAAATTTACGTGTCTCTAAATACCACCATAAATCATGTTCTGGAATATTCATTTCATTCATACGTGTTAGCAACTTCTCATGATTCTCTTCACGTTGTGATCCACCAATAATTTCACCAATCCATGGAAATAAAACATCCATCGCCCGAACAGTTTTTCCATCATCATTCTGCTTCATGTAAAATGCTTTAATATGCTTTGGATAATCCGTAAGAATAACTGGCCCACCAAAATGGCTCACCAAAAAATTTTCATGTTCTTTCTGTAAATCAGTTCCCCACTCAACAGGAAATTCAAACTTGCCAATGTTCGGAATTAAAACTTCAATCGCTTCCGTATAGGTCATACGCTTGAATGGATTCGCTAAAACAGATTGCAAGCGAGCAATTAATTCTTTATCGTAAAGATTATTTAAGAATTCTATATCATCATAACAATGCTCGAGTGCATAAGCGATTAAATATTTCAGCATGTCTTCCGCAAGATTCATGTTGTCTTCGAGTTCATTAAAAGCCACTTCCGGTTCAATCATCCAAAACTCTGCCAAGTGACGAGGGGTATTCGAATTCTCTGCACGAAATGTTGGTCCGAAGGTGTAAATTTTTCCCAATGCCATCGCACCTAACTCACCTTCCAATTGACCTGATACGGTGAGGTTCGTTTCTTTACCAAAAAAATCTTCTTTGTAATTGATAGTACCATCATCATTGAGCGGAGGATTTTTTGCATTCAATGTACTTACACGAAACATTTCACCAGCACCTTCTGCATCCGAACCTGTGATAATTGGTGTGTGCAAATAGAAAAATCCTTGATCGTTAAAAAATTTATTGATTGCGAATGCCATGTGATGACGAACCCGCAAAACAGCCCCAAACGTATTCGTACGTGGACGTAAATGGGCAATCTCACGAAGGAATTCCAGTGTATGACCTTTCTTCTGTAATGGGTATGTTTCTGCATCAGCTTCGCCGTACAGTTCCAACGCTGTCACTTGCATCTCTGTAGCCTGCCCAGAGCCTTGCGATGCAACAATAATTCCTGTGGCGCTCACACATGCACCCGTGCCAATCCTCTTTAATAATTCTTCGTCGTACTGCGAAGGATCCACCACACATTGAAGGTTGTGAATGATACTTCCATCATTAATTGCAATGAAAGCCACATTTTTATTTCCGCGTTTTGTGCGCACCCAACCCTTCACCGTAGCCATATTTCCAATAGAAGTAGCTTGTAGTAATACCTTAACAGGAGTATGTTTCATAATTTAAAATACTGAAATGCAATTTATTAGTTCTTTATCAAGAAAATTTTCTTACTACAAAGAAACGTGTTTTTTCAGCGTGAATCAAGTTGGCAGTATAATGATACTTTAAAAATTAAGTTTTAGGAGGCTTTTGTTTAACGGCATTTTTATCTGGAGGAATATTACCATCGAACAATACTGCGTAACCATGTGTAAATTCAGCGCCATAAAAAACAATCATGGATGAATAGGAAACCCAAAGCATAATTAAAATTATTGATCCCGCTGCTCCATATCCAGAACCAGGGTTTGCTTTCCCAAAATATAATCCTAATGCGAATTTCCCTATTTCAAATAATATTGCTGTAACGAATGAGCCAATCCAAACATGCCTCCATTTAATTTTAGCATCGGGAAAGAATTTAAACATGAGTGCGAATAATACTGCCAATATGCCAAGTGATACAATGGAATTTACAAATTGTAACACTATAAGGAATGATTCTGAGAAATGATTTGTAACCCATGTACTTAAAGCAGAAAGCGCTGCTGAGATTATTAGGGATGCGATTAATATAAATGCAATTGCGATTATTAGTCCGAATGAAAAGAGGCGAACCTTAAGCACGGTTAATATTCCAGATTTAGATTCATCCACTTTTACTTCCCAGATAATGTTTAAAGATTTTTGAAATTCTACAAATACACCAGTAGCTCCTATCAAAATCGTAATTACACCAAGAATAGTGGCCCAAAGAGAATTTTTTGACTCTGTTGCTTTTGCGATGATGTCTTGGATTTGCTTAGCAGTATCTGCTCCCATTGTGGAGGTGATTTGTCCTGCAATTTGTCCGTTGACGGCTTCTCGCCCAAAAAAATATCCAGCAAAAGTTAGTATTAAAACAAGTAACCCTGGTAATGAAAAAATCGCATAGTAAGCAATAACGGCACTTTCTTTAAAGGGATCTTTTGCCCACCATTGTTTGAATGCAGTTTTTAAGATAGTAAAGAAGTTTCTAAATCCTAATGTCATTTATTTTTCTTTTCGTCTTTGTCTTTTTTTGATTTAAAAATTCGTTGAAACAGATTTTTTTTCTCTTCTGGCTTTTCAGTATTAACGGATTTAAGGTTAATCTCATTATCTACACTTGGAAGTAGGGCCTGTATAAATGCGTTTCGCAATACTTCCCATATTGCATCAATAGTATTTGTTTTCGGATTATTAAAATCACCTTCGATTTTAACTTTTGTTGCAACTTGATCTTTCTTTTGATTTCTAAGAAGAACACCAGCAGCACCTACAATTTGTTCGTATACCTTATTAAAAAAATTATCATGTTTATCTTCCGGCCCTACTACATCTAAGTCTTTAATAATTGGTTTTACATACCCTTTAAACATTCCACCTTTGGCGGCCATCTCACTATATAATCCAAAAGTGCCTTTGTTAACATCAAAATTTCCATAAGCTTTTAAAAAATCATTTAGTAACACAAGATTTGTATTTTTTAATTCTGCATTAAGGTCAAATGTGGGATGCTCATTTAAAGCATTTAGTTTCATGTTGAACTTAAAAGTTCCTTGATATGCTACTGCATTTGCAGTAACAGTAGATGGTAGTTCAATTGTGTTGTTGATTACGTTCGACAAATTGACAGCAAGAAGGTGTGTATGTTTTAATGATATATCAACTTTTGGTTTTGATGTGTTGTCAGAATAATGCAAATTGCCATTGTTAACTTCAACCCGATTTACTTTAAGCGGCATAAAGTTATTTAGTAGCTTTCGAAAACTGACGGTATCTTTTTTAATATCACTTAATTCAACTTTGTCTTTCGAAAATATTAAAACTGGCGAATCAAATTCAAGCTCTCCTACAATCGAGCCATGAAATATCGCGTTCCACTCAACTGATAAATCAATATTGGCCGCCTTAAAAAACGGACTTTCTAGATTACTCTTGTTATCTACTTTATTTAAGTAAATGTCATTGATGATATACGCTCCTCTAAAAATGGATAGGTCAATGTCTTCAATGTGTCCGTAATATCCTTTCATGTTTGCTAATGTTTTATTGGCATAATGTAAAACAACATATGGTAAAATAATTCTAATCACTATTAGTAACATTAAAACACTAATAAGAATTTTATATTGTTTTTTCATTACACTGGAACTAACGATTTCAATTTTTTTTTCTAATTTGGGATAATAAATTTAACTAAAGGCCTAATTAAGTTTTTCATATGATTTTTAATGATTCTCATTAATTTTTACATTCGTCTTTTTTGAAATTTCTTCAACTTGTTGTATGAAGGTCGTTACAAAACTATCAGAGGCAGGCCCAAATGCGTCCACCAAAGTTCCTTTACCACCATCATCTGTTTCTATAGCGTATAGGATAGACTCATCTCCAGGATCTGATGTACCTTCAAAACGGTGAAAATCTACCACAACTACTTCTTGTGGCAAATATATTTTTCCTGTTTTTAGTGCCTTTAATCCTGAGCTCACCGCTTTGTAATCTTCGGTATAACCCCTTTGTACAAAACTATTAAGCGTAGACACCATAGTAGTTAGGTCTAAATTTTGGGTGGGATTTTTCATCTTTATGGTTTTTAATTTTTATCAATGACGTTAAATCATTCTAATATTTGAATCTCACAAAGATCCATAAGCTTTTTATGTAATTCCTTACATGATATTACAATAATTTTACATAATTTCTATGCCACAGTACTTCGAAAAGAAATTAAATTGATAAATTTTAGGAAGGAAGAAAAACAGAAAAAGTAGCGCCAATATTGAGTTCGCCCTGTGAAATAATGAAACCAGAGTGGTTCTCAACAATTTTTTTACAGATAGAAAGCCCGATTCCAGTACCTATATATTCCTTATCATTATGCAAGCGTTGAAATAAAATAAAAATACTTTCAGCGTATTGTTGTTCAAATCCCAACCCATTGTCACTAATGGATATTTTGAAATATTTTTTTGTGGATTTAGTTTTTAATTCGGGTTGATCTTTAGCTACTATTTTTTCACAGCTAATTTTTATGCAAGGCGCAATATTTGTTTTACTGTATTTTATTGAATTGCCAATAATATTTGTAAATAATTGTTGTATTTGAAATGGAATTACATTTATAGTAGGCAATTCTTCAGAATAAATAACTGCATTTTTTTCTTCAATTGCACCCGCCAAATCTAGTTTTGAATTTTCGAGCAAAAGATTTAAATTTGTTTTTTCAAAAACCTTTTCAATTTTATTAGTACGTGAAAATAAAAGTAAATCTTCAATAAGAGTGCGCATTCGAGTAACAGACATTTTTATTTTGTCTAAATATTCTTTGCCTTTATCTGTCATCGTAGTGTCTTCCTTTTCAATGAGGCGAGAAATATAAATTTGTATTATGCGTAATGGCTCTTGCAAATCGTGACTGGCAACATGGTTAAATGAAGCTAGTTCCTTATTGCTTTGTTCTAATTCTTTGTTTCTTTCTTCTAACGCTAGGGTCGTCTTGTGCTGCTCTGTAACATCGAAGTTAATACCAATTAGCGTTTTCTTGTCGTTAATATCCGTTATTAATTTGCTCAACGATTTAAAATGGCGCACTTCACCATCTTTACGAATTATTCGAAAAAATGAAGTGGGATATTTATTGTTCTCCAAAACCTGAATTTCGCCATCGATAACTAAGTGTTTGTCCTTCGGATGTACGAACTCAAGAAATTTTTCAATAGTTGGTTCAAAGGATTGTGGTTCGCAACCCAACAATAAATATTGATTGTCAGAAAAGATGAGTTTATTTGATTCTAGGTTCCATTGCCAACTGCTAATTCCACCAATTTCTTCGGCATGAGACATTGATTCTGTCTTGATTAATAAATTTGCATTCGTAATTTTTAAAATGTTTAAATCCTTATTTATTTCCCAGTAGGAAAAAATAAAAATGAATAACGCAAAGAGCATCAGCAATAAGGTGAATAACGGAGTAAATGAAATTTCATGATCATATTTTGCTTGACGTTCATTTAAATATGCCATATCCAGTTCGATCATTTTACTAACTTGAAATCGAATTTTATCCATAAAGATTTTTCCGTTAAGCATACTTGCTTTAAGTAAACTTTTATCCACAGGAATTTGAGCACTTACTCTAAATGTAGTTTCTAAATTAGAAAATCGAGAATCAATTAATTGATGAAGACTTTCTAAATTATTTTGCTGTTGTATGTTATTTGCTGCTAATTTATTTAATTCGGCAAATGAGATCAGGACATTTACATAGGCAGCGTTGTAAGGTTGGAGAAAAGAGGAATCACGTGTAATGATAAAACCACGCTGTCCTATTTCTGCGTCTTTAACAAAAGAAAGCAATTGTTCTAATTGAATATTTACTTTGTAAGTATGCACGACCGATTCAGTTGAATCGGCAAGTGACAGTGTATGTTTGTAAGAGATACCTGAAATTAGAATGAGAATAAATAAGGATATAGCAAAAATACCTTTCAACAAAAAGGTAGAAGTAAATATTTTTATTAAATTCATCTTAATAGGCTCCATACTTACAAAGTAAGTAAAAAATTATCTTTGTTTAAACTACTTGTGTGGTGCTGCCAATTGATCGTGATTACTTCAGAAAGAATTTTTTTTAGTGAATTAAAATCACTAGGTTTTTTGATGTAAACATTTGCACCTTTTATAAATGTTTCTTCAATGTCTTCATTTGAAGCCGAAGTAGAATAAATAGCAACGGCAATGTCTTTAAAACGGTTGTCGCTTTTAATTTCAATCAAACAATCTAATCCACCTTTACGAGGCATATTTAGGTCAAGGAAAAGTACGTGGGGCAAAGTCACATCTGGTAAGAGAAGATACTTAATTAATTCAACGCCGTCAATAACAGTATTAACAATTGTTTTTATTTTTATTTCTTCAAAAGCTTCTGTGAAGAAAAGGCGATCATCCTCATCGTCATCAGCAAGTAAGATATGTATGGGTGCGTTTTGCATTGTTACTATTTTGGAGAGTTCTAATAAATTTATTTTAGGCTACTTAGAATGCTGACTAGTAATTCTTCTTTTATTAATTAGATACTGAAGAAAATATGCTAATTGAATTTTTAAATTGATTGCAGAAATTGTCAACGTTTTGTATTTCTATAATTTCAATTACATAGTTTTTTTGAATGGCATGCCAATAATTCATCTTTTCAATTGAAACGGTCAAACTAATTTCAACATCGTAAATCCCTACAATTAATAAAACAACTCTATTTATCTCTTTGCGGTTGATGGTATTTCTTGCAATTGCGCTTTGGTTATAGGTGAGTTAAATATTCATGAACTTCCATTTAAAAATAGACGTTGGATATGTAATGATAAGCAATATTAATTGTTAAACTTTAGAATGATTAGCATTTGTGGGGCAATATTGCTACACTTTCTAATTTGAAGATGTTTTATATACAAATAACGCTCGATATCTCTCTTTGTAGTCCGTTCATGCTGAGAGTTTTACTTAATTAGTTCTCAAGCAGGTTATAGAACGAACATTTCATAGATTTAATAGGCTGAAAATTAACCCTGCATAATCAAAAGTAGTAAAAATCTCGTCAATTTAAAACTGCTTTGAAAAATCGCTTCGTTTAACAAATAGCAAATCGGAGCTAAATAAGGATTGTGTGCAACGCTCATTAGTTGAATCAGTTTTAGGAACATCTATCTGCTTTACAGGAATACGAGGGATATGTACACGTGGAATAAAAGTAACCAATAAATGCATGTTATGCGCCGCTATTTTAATTAATAGCTAAAAATATATTTAGCTATTAAATTTTTCTAGAGCTCAATATTATTTTTATGCTTCGATTGCCTCATCGCAATCCCCATAATAAAAATCATTTATCGCAATGTAATTCCTCTGAAAAAAACGAGGTAGGCTGTGCAACATTATTTTGATTGTATGTACGGAGGAAGCAACGGAGCCTATCCTGTTAGGAACCATTCTCAACTTTTTAAATTTAAAATGCGTTAACACAAAAGACATTAAACAAAGATCTATTGATTTAGGCATTGAGTTACAATTATAAAAAATTACTCAAATGGACAAGCAAAAAATTAAATGCACAAGTTAAAGCATTACCACAGTCTAAAAATAAATCACTCTTTCCGAATTTCAATTACTTCATTACATCACCTGTAACAACGCACTATTTTCCAACCAATTTTACCTACGAGAAATTAGCATTGCTCTAAAGACAAAAAATTAAGCCGTTTGTAAAGTGAAAACAAGTAAAGTTATTTTTAAAATGATGTTGTGCAATGGTCACTGCTGTTAGGTGCCGTTACTGACAGCCGCAAATTAATAAGTTCTCATATTTTTTTGATCTTAAACTTGAAAGTAATCTTCTAAAATTAGCATTAATATGTGAGTGACTGTCTTTTAAGTTTAACGGTGGATTGAATCTATTAATTAATGTAATCTCGATGCTATTAAAGTCAGTTGTTGGCAAGAAAAAATTAATAAGATTTATACTCATCCATTCGGTCAATTTTTGCTCATCATTAATATGAAACTTGGTTTTACCTGTATTTGGATCTTTGTCTCTTGGAATAAGTTTATAACCAAATAAAACACCTAAACTTTTCCGTAAAGTTGATCTTCCTGCATTGTTACCCCTAAAATGTTGTCTGAAGTCACGCGTTCTTAAACTGCCGCCTGCTATACCTGTATAAATTACCTTTAGTTCACCAAATTTTGTAAAGATTGGTTCGATTGAAACTGTTGGTAACGTTGCGCTATTTCGTAAACATATAATATAATTTCCTGCACTGTCAGCAATTTTAAGTTCAAGTTTGACGTTTTGCAGCTACAAGAAGTTGGCGATTTTTACCACAAATGTTCATACGAAGCACTAAACCGCCACTTTTGCCAAACCGCTGTAGCAAGATGCCCTTTTTTTCTGTCGTGTAGTAAACTGTCCATTTGTAGCTCTGTGTGTGCTTTGTGCTGTTGGAAAATTGTTCACTTTTTTCTTGTCGGATTCATATTTGTCCGTAAATTTGTCCGTGTCCGTAAAAATTTCCGCAATATGATAAATGTAAAATTCTACCTCGATAAAGCCGATAAAAGCAAAAGGTTTCCAATACACCTTGTTATCAGGCAAAAGGATGTTCAAGTCAAGGTTGCTACTGGTGAGAAGATTCTCAAAAAAGATTGGGATAACAAAAACCAAGTTGTCAAAGAGTCTGAATACACACATAAGTCCATAAATAAATTCTTGTCGTTTTTAAAGCAAGAGGTTGAAAAGTATTTTGATGCAGT
>JANXSD010000069.1 GCA_025352785.1 Bacteroidota bacterium | reverse complement strand
AAATACTGATTGTAATTCTTTTTAAATATTTCCAATCAAACAAAGGGTTTCCATTGTAGGGGAGGGTAGCCCACCTGCGGGCTCTACTGTTACAGCAAATGCTTGTGCCCCATCAATATCTTTTAATCTAATTAAGTTTGCAACACCTGGAGTGGCATCAAAAACACCTGCATCTGCAGGTTTGCCATCTTTCAAAGCCCATAACTGATACTGTTTACCTTTTTGTAAATCTGGAATTGATGATGTGTTTAAATAAACTGCATGACTGGTGCTATCCCAAAAAACAGCAGTTTTAACGCCAGGTAGTCTATCATTTCCTGCTAAAATAATTTTATGGATTTCAACTTTTGAAATATCTGTAATTGCTAATTGAACTTGCCGATAAGAAGCTTGTTGAATATTCAAAGCACTAGCAAAATCATCACGACTAGATCTTAAATCGTTCAAAGAAGCTTTTACTTGATTTAATTCTTTGGTTAGGTAAATGTTGAAGGAAAAACTTAAAACTAACAATGTAAAACAAGCTGCTATCAAATATTGATAATTGCGATGATTTTTATCTAAACTAACTGAATTTAAGGATACAATTTTTGCTTGAGGCTTATCTATTATAGTGTCCTTAACTTCCGCTTTATTAAAGATAGAATTAAGAATTTGTGACTTTAAATGTTTCGGTGGAGGGATACTATTTTCCAACGACAATTCTTCTAATGTTATTTCTATGGTTTCAATTTCATTTTTGAACTCAGGATATCTAGCAACTAATGATTCGGCCAGTAATCGTTCTTCTGGCGTTGCTAAACCCAGAACATAGCTTTCTGCTAAACCACTGTCTAAATATTTTTTTACTTCTTCGTTCATTACGTTCCTAACAACTCTCTTAATTGAATTATCGCAGATCTTATCCTAGTCTTTACAGTACCAAGTGGCAATTGCAATTCTTCAGCCGTCTCTTCATGCGTATAACCCTTGAAATAAACTAAATCCAAAACAGCACGATGAGTATCTTTTAATTTCATTAAGGTCTCTTTCAAACCAATATGATCTACTTCAATAGTTGTTTGCCAGTTATTATTTACTTCATATACGGATTTATCAATCGATTGGATGTTAGAATTATTTCGGAAGTCTTTGCTACGAATTTTATCAATAGCGGTATTTCTAGCAATATTCAATAACCAAGTAAATAACCTACCTTTTAACATGTCATAGCTGTCGAGGTTATTCCAAATTTTAATAAAAACATCTTGTAAAACTTCCTCTGCTATTTCATCTTGGTTAACAACCTTCATGATAACACCATATAAAGCCGATGAATAGCGATCATACAATAACTCAAAAGCTACCTTATCACGTTCCTTTAATCGTGAAACTAAAGAAGGTTCATCTATCGTAATTTTGTTGGACATTATTACTGGTTAGAATATTAGAACACGAAGATAGTATTCTTAGTTTAATTCCTCTTTTCTCTAAAGAATAATCCTTATGTTAAACTGACTTTTTCGGTAAAATCTTTGCCAAAACAACTATTATTATTGCTATTATTAAACTGATTTTAGGAAACATTCGAATTTTGAATTCATTCCAAATGGAAAATTCTCTAATAGTATCCAGCCAAACAAATAAGGAAATAATTAAAAGCGCATAAAGTGATTCCTTTTGGATCATATTTATAAAATGGTTGCTTTTTAGTCCTTTTTTAAAAATTACCCAATTACTGATATCTAAATTTGATTTTTCAATGGTTTTTTTCGAACTTTTGGGAGAATTCGACCCATTTATCAATTCATCATTGCCAAAAAAATAACTCGATATTGTTGTTGAAAGTAAAGTCACAATAAGTATGAACCAAATATTTAAAGTATATATTGACAACCCAATCCATATTAACTTTTGACTATTTTCTATTGGAAATAGAATTGTTTTTAAAATTCTTTTGTCGTCAAAGCTACCTTTATACACTAATTGTTCCCTTGCAAATGCTCTAATAACAAACCCATATAGACAAATAATTATAGATAATATGCTTAAAATTCTTGCCTTTATTAAATAAATCATAGCGTAATTAGCTTGAATTACAGCTAGATAGCTAATTGCTAGAAAGCTAATTACTATAAGTAAAGAAATGACGAAAGTGCGCTTTTTTTTCATGATGATTAGATTTTTAAAAAAGTTAATTCAAAACTTGATAATATCTTTAACTCGTATTAAATTTTAACTATATTTCGCACCAGCAATGAGTTTGGAATCATACAAATATCAGGAAGTTTATCATCTAAAATTTTAACTTTATGGCGACTGTAAAAAAGACGCGCCCAGTAGTAAAGAAAGCAGAACCTGCAAAACCAGCGAATAAAAAGCTTGTTAATGCTAAACCTGTTTCCAAATCTTCAGTTCCGGCACCCAAGTCCTCGTTAACAAAATCAAAAACTGTTGAAAAGGTTAAACCATTAGTTATTCCCAAAAAGTCTGCTCCTACCAAGTCTGAAGTAAAGGCGACAACACCAAAAGTAATCAGTGCCCCAATTAAGAATAATCCAACAAGTAAGGTACCATCTAAAACACCTAGTAAAGCAGAAACCGCACTTATAAAAAAAGTAGTTTCTATAAGTAAAGTAGCTGCTAAAATAGTTACACCAGTGAAATCAGTTACTACAGTAAAGGCAATCGCAAAATCAACAGCAATTCCATCTAAACAAGAAAAACATTCTCCAGTAAAAAATACTGTTCCCGCACCGAAATCTGGAAAAGCAAAGGCAATACCTCCAGTTAAACAAGATGATAAACTTGATCCTTTGCACGTAAAAGCTGCTAAGGCAATAAAGGAACTTTCCGAAACAATGGATCTTAGTAAAGTACGGCCTAGAATTCAAGCAGGAACTCCGCCACCACCTCCCAAAATTGTTCATCGACATCATTCCCAACCTCTCAAATTAGTTGAGCCGACAAATACGAGCAAGATTAAATTTCAAATAGAATTTGAGTTCAGAGCTTCTCCCAAAATTCTGTATAATTATCTTTATGATTCTAGTGGATTGGCAGGTTGGTTTGCAGATGAAGTGAAGTCAAAGGATAACCTTTATACATTTATTTGGGAAGGCGGGGAATCGAATGCAAAACTTGTAGCTTTTAGAGAGCAACATTTAGTTCGTTTTCAATGGACAGAAGAAACTGATGGAACTTATTTTCAATTTGAAATAAAGGAAGATGATTTAACCGGCGATGTAGCATTGGTAATTACCGATTTCGCAAATCCTGGAGAAAGAGATGCAAATGCGCGCTTATGGGAAAGCCAAGTGCAAAAGCTAAGATTACTTCTAGGAAGTTTTTAAGGATTTCACTTCAATAAGGAGAATAGTAATTGAGAAGTCGCCGAACCTATTTTTGGCAACGCACTCCATTGATCCAATGGAATTATTCTGCAAATTTTGATAAATCCAGTTCGCTTCGCAGTATCTTCATAGAAGCTGGAATCATGATCACATTCTTTAATAAACAAATAATTATCTCTTTCTTGATGATGCTGCCAAGGATCATCGTTAACACAAATTAATAAATCCGTTTCTCGTAATTTTTCCCAATTTGAAAATAGTTGTGACCTGTATTTTTCAGCATAAGTACCGGAAAGATGTAAAGTAATCGAGAAATTGTTTCCCCACCAACACAATAAACGTAACGCAAATATCGCATCGCTATCAAAATATCGTGGGTAATCTAGAATTGTCCATGGGAAACCTAGATAATTTTCACCTTTGGTAATTTTAGGACTGGAAGAAAATATTTCCAATGGTAAATGTTGAGTGCAAAAACTCAATTCCCCTCTAATAATTTCAACGCAATTACCAAATAATGAATTAATTTTTTCTGCCAATTTACGCTTGTGCAGAAATAAATCGCGGTCTTTAAGCAACACTAAATCTCTTGAATTTAAAAATGTTTGTGAAGTCTTGTCGTTTTCTTGATGTGGCATATCCAAACTTAGGGTATTTTTGCAAACCAAAAGAATTCCAACTAAGTGAAAAAATTACATAAACTAATTTTAAGTTCTTTCATCGGCCCATTTATACTTACTTTTTTTATTTCCCAATTTGTATTGTTGATGCAGTTTTTATGGAAATATATCGATGACCTAATTGGAAAAGGTTTGGATGGATTTGTAGTGGCTGAATTACTATTTTATACTTCTGCAAATTTAGTCCCCTTAGCCTTGCCGCTTGCGATCTTAGTCTCGTCTATCATGACCTTCGGAAATCTTGCCGAACACTTTGAGATAACTGCAGCAAAAGCAGCAGGAATTTCTCTGCAAAAATTGATGACACCTTTGTTTATCGTTGCTCTTATGATAAGCGCAACGGCATTTATTTTCTCCAATAATGTTTTGCCATACACCAATCTGCGTATGGGATCGCTCCTCTATGATATTCGCCAGCAAAAGCCTTCATTAGCAATAAGAGAAGGAATTTTTTATGGAGGTATAGATGGCTATAGTATTAAAGTAGGTAAGAAAGATCGCGATGGGAAAACTATTCATAATGTGATGATTTATGATCACTCTCAAGGGATGGGAAACCGTAAAGTTGTAGTAGCTGAATCGGGATTAATGGAGGCAACACCTGATCAGAAATTTTTAAAAATTACATTGCGAAATGGAAATAGTTACGAAGAACAGGATAAAAATAGAAATGGGGTAAATGTTCATCCGCTAACGCGAACAAGTTTTAAAGAATACAAAATTAGTTTCGATTTATCACAATTTAAATTGAGCCGTACAAACGAAGATTTATTTAAAGGCGGACAACAAATGATGAATATGAAACAACTTTCATCTTCAATCGATAGCTTGGAAAAAAATTATATTCAACGTCATAAAGAAACGTATAGAACTTTAATGCCATATTTTACTTTTCTACGTGATCCTGATCATTATTCCAAAGAAATTAAAACAGCATTGCCTATTGATATCATTACAAAATATCCAAATCCCGCTGATGGAATGATCACTGAAAATGCAATGAATCAATCAAGAACTTTGCAAGCCTATCTTTCTTCCATCTATGAAGATCTCGATTCAAGGAGATTTCAAATTGCAAAATATAAAGTGGAATGGCATCGCAAATTAACTTTATCGATAGCATGTTTTATATTGTTCCTCATAGGAGCTCCCCTCGGAGCAATTATCCGTAAAGGAGGACTTGGAATGCCTCTCGTGATTTCAATTGCATTCTTTTTAGTTTATCATGTAACGAGTATTACCGGAGAGAAATTTGCCAAAGAAGGAATCATAACTCCTCTACAAGGAATGTGGTTATCAGCCATGGTTTTACTTCCAGTTGGATTATTTCTTATTTATAAAGCTACACACGATTCAGTGATTTTTGATGTTGAAGTTTATAAGCAATTCTTTAAAAGAATTTATAAATCTGTAAAGAAAACTTGAGGATCTTACAACTTTGTACACGTATTCCTTTCCCACCAGTTGACGGAGGAAGTATCGCTATGTACAATGCGGAAGTTGCTTTAATTAATAATGGTGCTACCTTAAAAGTTTTAGCATTCAATACAATTAAACAGTTCGTAGACATTGATAAGTTAGATGTTGGATATAAGAAGATGACTTCTATTGAAGCTGTTTTTTTAGATAATTCTATTCACCCAATTGATGCATTTATAAACTTATTTTCTTCCCAATCTTATCATGTAATTCGATTTATTAAAAAGGATTTTGAATTATTATTAATCAAGACGCTTCAAAAAGAAAAATTTGAGATTATTCAATTGGAGAGCCTATTTATGGTACCTTATGTAGATGTAATACGTAAATTTTCGAATGCTAAAATCGTACTTCGTACTCATAATATTGAGCATCTCATTTGGAAACGAATGGCTGAAAATTGTTCTAACATTTTTAAAAAATGGTATCTAAATCTATTAGCAAATCGCTTAAGGAAATTTGAAGTGAAAGCAATAAATAGTGTTGATGCAATTACAACTTTAACGAAAGAAGACGAACACTTACTTATTTCTCTAGGAGCTTTAAAACCTATTTTTATTTCTCCAATTGGAATAGAAATAGGAGATTATATCCCTAAAAATATACTTGATAATAAAGTGATTTTCCATATCGGTGCAATGGATTGGCTACCCAATCAAGAAGGGGTATCCTGGTTTTTAGAGCAAGTCTGGCTCGATATCAAAAATAAATTTCCAGAAACAAAGCTTCGATTAGCTGGAAAAAAAATGCCAAAGAGTTATTTTAAATATGCTGATTCTCGTTGTGAAGTTCAAGAATTTGTGCCCGATGCCCTACAGTTTATGAATGAAGGAGAAATTATGGTGGTCCCCTTATTTTCAGGTAGTGGGATGCGAGTGAAAATCATTGAAGGTTTAGCATTAGGAAAAGCCATTATTTCAACTAGTATTGGAGTGGAAGGGATACCTGTTGAAAATGGTAAGCAAATGATAATTGCCAATAACCGTACAGAGTTTATTGATGCCTTATGTCAGCTTTTAAATAACCACAAAAAAGTGATTGATTTAGGTTTAAATGCTAGAACTTTGGTAGAATCAACATTTAATAACCATGAAATAGGAAAACAATTGCTTGTGTTTTATGAGGATTTAACTTTGACTTAGCGAAAAATCAAAGAACATTAATTTTAATTTTACTTATATAAGTAATTGTATTTCATATTATTAGAAGCTTATTAACAAGTGGAGTTTAATTAATTGAAATTGCTTGTAGAAAATGGTCATTTTTTGGGGAATTTTTGTTAATATTGCAGCCCCGTTTCAAGGGATTAAAAGCCGTTAAAATCATGGACTTATTAAAATTAGCCGAACAACAATTAATTGAGAAAAAAGTTTGGCCTGAATTCAAAGCAGGAGATACAGTTACTGTGTTTTATAAAATTATTGAAGGTAACAAAGAACGTGAACAACAGTTTCAAGGCGTAGTATTACAACGCCGAGGCGAAGGTTCTACTGAAACTTTCACTGTACGTAAAATTTCAGGTGGAATAGGAGTAGAACGAATCTTCCCTACAAATAGCCCTAAAATTACTCGTCTGGATGTAAATAAACGTGGTATCGTTCGTCGTGCTCGTATATTCTACTTACGCGATATGATTGGTAAGGCTGCTCGTATTGAAGAGAAAAAATCATATTCTTCTAAGACAGCTAAAGCTAAATAAGCTAATAAAGTATTGGAAAGCCCTGAAGTCGTCAAACTTCAGGGCTTTTTTTATTGAAAATCACAACAGAGTTTTCAACGTAGTACTATGTATATTTATTAAAGAACTTAATATTTGGTTAAAAATTTAATTGTAAATTTATAGCACATGAAAAATAATAGGCTCATTTTCTTTTTGCTATTTATACAATTGCCAATATTTAGTAATGCACAGTTCTTTATCATCTCAACAGTCCACCGCCCCGAAAACGATACGATGTCGGTGTTCTCCATCAGTATTAGGAACACCTCACGTGATAGCATGCTTGTATTACACAGCCAAGAAACAGAATCTCCTCCTTTTATTAATAAATACAGATTCGAAGTTAGAGGTCAGGATACGACTATTATCTATTTTGGAAAATCATTGAATCCTCTGATTCCAGAAACGTATAGGGCAACGAAAACTCTCGGACCAAGAAATACAATGGAAGTATACTTTTCAATTCCAAAATCGCAGATAAAAAAGAAAAAATCAGTACTTATCTATTTTTCTATGATCAGTGAAAAGTATTTAGAAGACTTCAATAAACTAGATCGAATGGAAAATAATGCAAACATCAAACGGTGTCGAAAACTCAAAGAACGTTACGGTAGTGTTTATCATAAAGAGATTTATTACTAGGTACTCTATCTTAGCAACACCTCAGTAGCTCCAGCACCAAAACGATCATAAGCTCCATCTCTATAATTTAATTTTAGTGCTTTTAATTCTGATCTGATTGAATTTTTTAATCGCCCATTCCCAACACCGTGAATGAAAATTATTTTTATGGAACGCTTGTACATCGCATTGTCTAATTCTTTTCTGAAATGTCGTAATTGTATATCAATCATTTCCGCTGCACTCATTCCTGCAGGATCATCAATTAATTCTTCAATATGTAAATCTACTTCTAATGAAGATCCCGAAAGTCCAAAATCTTTTAAGCTAGTATCCGCTTTTTTGTGTAGTGAATTAGCAACTGCAGGCTTAGAATTTTTTCGATCATCAGTATAATCTTCTTTATACTTTTCAAATAATTCATTCAAATCAGTTTCTGCTTCTACAGAAAAATTAATTAATGTATTTACAATTGCAAATGAATAGGGTGAAGCAAGTTTTGGAAAATGTTGTGTGATTGTTGGCAATTCAATTTTTAATTCCTTATTTATACGAGGTAGTTGCGGATGCAATCCTAACTTATGGAATAGTAATTCGATTTGCAAATGATCGATATCTATGATGGCATCGCGTTGAATCGTACTTAATAAAATAGTTTTATTTTTTTCTAAATATCCAGCTACCACTCCTTCTGGCATTTTACTTTTGTAAGATGAAAAAACATACAATACATCCGCATCGCTACCGTTCACCAACCAATAATCAATCTTACCAGAAAGCACTTTCCCATTATCAGGAAGTGTAATTAATGCAACAGTACCTAACAATGAATAAGCATTAATTAAATCAAAAACCGGTGCTTCTGTTATTAACTTCCCCTCAACATTTTCATATTTTTCGACTGATTTTTTTTGTTGAGTATCCCTTATTTTTACCAATTCTGATGATGTAACATCTAAGGTAAATCCATCTTCAATTTCAACAACACAAATTCCATTCGCTTTTATTAATACGATAAAACCATCTTGCTTCTCATTAATAAATGATACTTTATCTCCTGCTTGAAAATCCATCTGAGAATTTATTTAAACTAATTTATTTTAACCTTACCAAAAGTAACTTTATACAATTGTATTGCTTCTAGAATAATTTCAATTGCTTTATCTTTTGAGTAAAACTCTTTTACTTCTACTTCTTTATGCTCTAATAATTTATAATCTTCGAAAAATCGTTTCATCTCTATCGTGGTATGTGGTGGTAATTCAGAAAGATCATTTATGTAATTGAACCCAATATCGTTAATAGCAACAGCAATAATTTTATCATCCGTTTCTCCTTGATCAACCATGCGCATCACTCCAATAACTTTTGCTTCTAATAAACATAATTGTGGTAAATCAACAGAAGTAAAAACTAAAATATCTAAGGGATCATGATCACCGCAATATGTTTGAGGGATAAATCCATAGTTAGCAGGATAATGAACCGATGAAAATAATACGCGATCCAATTTTATTAATCCACTCTCTTTATCCATCTCAAATTTCCCTTGACTACCTTTAGGAATTTCAATAATTGCATTCACTATACTTGGTGAATTTTTTCCGGGATTTATATCATGCCATGGATTAGCCATCTCATTTTTAATTTTATTTTTTATCCTAACAGAAAAGGTAATATAACGTTACCCTTTCTGTTTGAAACTATTTATTACATGCTGCCTTCATCAGCACTTGGTCCATAAATCGCCGGAACTGGAAGATCTAATAAGCGAAGATAAACACCCAACTGTGCACGATGATGAATATTATGACTGATTACAAAGCTACGCAATACTGCAATTCTTGGCATGGTGAAATAAATTGTTTCTCCATTACGCATGGTCCAATCTCCTAACAAAAGTTCATCAGTAGCATTGGAAAGTAATTCTAAACCTTGAGCAAGATTCTCATCAAAATACTGAACTAATTCGTCAGTAGTTTTAACATCCCTTGTCGCGTCATTCGGCTTTGAGAAATCTAATACATCAGTTGTTAAAGTGAGAGTAACCCAACTCGGAATATGTGCAAGATGTTTGGCAAGTTTTCCTATTTCCATGGATTTATCATGTGGTTTCCATGTAGGTTTTTCTGCAAAAGGAACACGTGATAAAGTTGTACGTGTATGTGGCATTTCTTGCTTTAATTCAGCAAGTATTGATTTGTTTAATGACATATTATTTATTTATTTTTAAAATTTCCTGCTACAATTAAATCTTTTACACCTTTGGTGTATTGATAAAATCCTTGTCCTGTTTTTACTCCTAAATTTCCTGAAGCTACCATATTTACAAGTAAAGGACATGGTGCATATTTCGGATTTCCAAACCCTTCTTGTAGAACTCTTAAAATACTTAAACAAGTATCTAATCCAATAAAATCTGCCAACTGTAATGGTCCCATTGGATGTGCCATTCCTAGTTTCATTACAGTATCAATTTCATAAACACCAGCAACATTTTCATATAGTGAATATATAGCTTCATTAATCATTGGCATCAAAATTCTATTCGCAATAAAACCAGGATAATCATTCACTTCTACAGGTGTTTTTCCTAATTTCTCTGCGATCTGGAATATTGTTTTCGTTACTTCATCCGATGTACGATAGCCACGAATTATTTCTACCAATTTCATTATCGGAACTGGATTCATAAAATGCATTCCAATTACTTTCTCACCTCGCTTTGTGGCAGCTGCAATTTTTGTAATGGAAATAGAAGAGGTGTTTGATGCAAGGATACATTCTGCTTTTGTGAAAGTATCCAAATCAGCAAATATTTTTAGCTTTAAATCCAAATTTTCAGTGGCAGCTTCCACTACTAAATCTGCATTTGAAACAGCAACTTTTAAATCAGTATTAGTTTTAAGATTTGATATAGTTGATGCCTTTGTTTCTTCGGTTATATTTCCTTTTACTATTTGACGATCAAGATTTCCATTTATTGTTTGCATTGCTCTATCTAATGCATCTTGATTGATATCAATAAGTGTAACTTGAAATCCATTTTGAGCAAATACATGGGCAATGCCATTTCCCATTTGTCCAGATCCTATGATGGCAATATTTTTCATTTTATGAATGCTTTGTTTATTCGGTAAAACTACCAAATACCAATTAATAAAATCACTTGAAAACTAGATTCCTTTCGACCTAAAGCGTAAATAAAAATGTAAAAAACAATACTATCCACATCGCATCGATAAAATGCCAATAGCTATTAAATAAATCGATTCTCACAAATTCATATTTATTCGAAAAAAACACTAAAGACTTAATAGGGTCATTCCAATTATCAAAAGCTTTCAAGCTTAAATAAAATAGAAAAAATAACCCTACAACAACATGTAAAAAATGTAATCCAGTGATTACAAATATAAAAGCACAACCAATATTTCCATCAATAAAATTTCCGCTATCATACAACTGTATCCAACCATAAACTTGTAAAATCGCAAATGAAATTCCTAATAATAAAGTTGTAGAAAGCGAAAGTAGAAATATCTTAGGTTGATCATCTTTAAATGCTTTCAAACTATGCGTCAAAGAATAACTACTGATAAGCATAATTATGGTGCTCACAATAAATGGCTTTGGCATTACGAATTTTATTGAACCATTGTTATGATTGAACCAAATAACATACATAAAAACAAGCGATAAAAATAAAACGCTACTACCAATCAATGAAAAAAACAAATAGGTTTTATAGGGATGCTGCCTTTCAGAAACCTCTTGTTCTCCATGTAAATTGGATTCTTTTCTCGTATTTCGATCACTCATCCGTTCAATGTTTCAATCAATTTTACCAAATTTACAAATAACAAAGATATTATCAATTTATTTTTTAAATTTTTTCTTGTACATATTGCTTTGCTTTTTACAGCATAATTAGGTTTTTATTATCTTTAGCAATCGAATAAAACTATGAATATCTGGCGCTCATTAAAATACCTCGTTGCTTTTACAACGCCATTATTAGTATGGAAATCTTTTTCATGGGAAGAAAATATGACCTTCTTACCTCTTATGTACGCCTTTGTTATTATTCCAATTTTAGAATTAGTTTTAAAGCCAGATCCAAGTAATATTTCGGAGGCTGACGAGGAAATTGTTTCCAAAGATCCATTCTATAACATTCTGCTTTATCTTACTCTACCTATTCAATATTTTATACTCTGGGTATTCCTTAATAGAGTTGCATCTGGTGGTTATTATACTTATGAACTTGTAGGTTACACGATAAGTATGGGCATAATGTGTGGGATCTATGGTATTAATATAGCACACGAATTAGGACATCGCAAAAGCTGGTATGAAAAAACAATGGCTAAGTCTTTATTGTTATCCTCTCTTTACATGCATTTTCATATAGAACATAATAGAGGACATCATAAAAGAGTAGGTACCATTGAAGACCCTGCAACATCACGACGAGGTGAGTCTGTGTATAGTTTTTGGTTACGTTCAATTTGGTTTGGATATTGGTCAGCTTGGAATATCGAGCGTAAACGATTAAAGCAAAATAAGCTGTCGTTTATTTCTATACATAACGAAATGATTGTTTATCATCTGCTGGAAATCACACTTCTTATATCGATTTATCAAGTATTTGGTGGGCTATCGATGATCTGCTTCATTGCTGCAGCAATTATTGGAATTCTTCTTTTAGAAACTGTAAATTATATCGAACATTATGGTTTGAAAAGAAAAAAATCTGATGCTGGTTACGAACGTGTAATGCATGCTCATTCCTGGAATTCTGATCATGTTTTAGGGCGATTGATGCTCTTCGAATTGTCACGCCATAGTG
This sequence comes from Bacteroidota bacterium, assembly GCA_025352785.1. GTDB lineage: Bacteria > Bacteroidota > Bacteroidia > AKYH767-A > OLB10 > JANXSD01. The sequence goes on along the minus strand of JANXSD010000069.1, from coordinate 18,510 downwards.
ATCATCACCAAAAGGCAAGTAAACCGTATCAGCTCTTAAAACATTGGGATGATAGTCCGCAAATGCCAACCGGTTACCCAGGAATGATGGTTTTATCTTTAATTCCTCCTTTGTGGTTTTTTGTTATGGATAAAGAAATTGAAAAACTTGCAGAAGAATTTCCTTCGGAAGTCACGAATTAATTTTCAATCATTTAAAAGCTTGACCGCTCCATCGAAAATGCCATTGGGGAAGATGAAAATAATGGTTTTACTTTATCCCATGTGGTTCTAAATAATTCTGATTTTCTATAGGTTTCCAAATCTTCAACACTATTCCAATTGCTATAAGTGATCATAACATTGGATTCATCGTAATCCTGATAAAGCATCAAATCCCTACATCCATTATATCTACTAATTTTTGGAAACGATTCACTAAAAAGTAGTTTGAAATCTTCCACTTTGTCAGGCTGTATCGTAAGTCGCACTATTCGAGTTATCATTTAAATTCTATGCGAATATTATCGTTTAACTTAAGACCTAATAATTTACTGGCACTATCTTGATTGATGGCAATTTCTAAATATCCTGCAGCATTAAAAACTGCAATCATTCCTCCAGGTTCTACGTGGTTGTATTGTTCTTTAATCTCATCTAAAGAATGTTGAAGTTTACGAGTAACAATTTCAAACTTACGATCTTTACGTTGCTCAATAAAAAGGTGCTTCTGAATATTCGTAACAACATTTCCAAAATCATCAATATACAAAACAACTCCACGAATTACTTCTTCCTCAATTACTGGACTAAATATCGATTTTTCCTCAAACACGCTCGGACGAGGTCCCAACTCATAAACATTATTTCCCATTAAAAGATGCGTACATGCATGTGCTACCGTTTCTAAATCATACCCAGGATTTGCTTGATCAACGGTTGAAACGATTACCATATCAACAGGTGTTTCATCAAAAATCAATGAAAACAATCCATCATTCATTCCAATAAAATAATAACCATCCTTTTTAATTGCTAATAAATCAATAACATTTGCAGTATATGAATTTACTCCTATAAAATGTACTGTGCCAAGAGGAAATTTCATGTAAGTACTTCTGAAAATAAAAGCAGCCTGTTGTATATTGTGTCGTGAAACGTGATGCGATATATCAATTAGCGTAATATCAGGCATCGAACTATATAAAAGTCCTTTTAATGAACCCACGAAGTGATCGCGAGAACCCCAGTCAGTAGTTAATGTTAAGAATGGCATTTCGAGTCCAAAAATACTTTAAAATCACTACTAGTTTTCAATTATGATGCTCCTTTGAATTAAAATGAGGTTATTTGTAGAATAATGCGCAATTCTAACGAACAATCTATTGCAGAAGTAATTCAGAAAATGCTGAATGCCTATCATTTAAAGGATGGACTAAATACTGTTGCCATTACAAACCTCTGGGAAAAATTAATGGGAAATGCCATCCAACATCGAACAACTTCTATAAATTTGAAAAATAAAGTTCTAAATATATCTGTTGATTCCGCCGTTTTGCGTCAAGAATTGCAATTTAAACGGGAGGAAATTAAAATTGCTTTAAATGCTGAGTTAAATGATGAGGTGATTTCTGAAGTTGTTATTAGATAATTTATGGCTAAATATAAATCAGGAACAAATCGCTATACAAATTATGAAAAAGTAATTCTCGTAGCATTACTAATTTTCTTTCTATCAATGTTATTTATGTTTTTTGTGATTCCACGATTATAATTTTAGAAAATTTTAGTACGCATCTAAGGTCTTGAATTTTTAAAAAGCCCTGAAGTATTGCGCTTCAGGGCTTTTCTTTTTCTCCAATCCTATTTTTAGTATCTCTCTAACTGCGAAAAATAGAAATTCCCCTCGATAGCAGCATTTTCATCACTGTCTGAACCATGAACTGCATTAGCTTCAATTGATTTAGCATAAAGTGCACGAATTGTCCCAGCGTCTGCTTTAGAAGGGTCAGTAGCTCCAATAATTTTACGAAAATCTTCAACAGCATTGTCTTTCTCTAATATGGCTGCAACAATAGGTCCTGAAGACATATAATTCACCAAGTCTTTATAGAAAGGTCGTTCTTTATGTACTTCATAAAATTTCCCTGCAGCAGTTGTTGTAAGGCTAGTATATTTCATTGCTACTATGCGAAATCCTGCTTTTGTAATATGATCAAGTATCGCTCCGATATGTCCGTTTTGTACGCCATCGGGCTTGATCATAGTAAATGTTCTGTTAGTTGTCATTGATGTAATCCTTTTTTATAGGGCTGTAAAGATAATTCATCTACATTTGAACAACAATAAAAGTAGTCATCAAAAAATTTATGATTTTTGCACACTTTTAAGCAGCATTACTTCCTCAATAATCAATTATTAATTCTTTAATGATCCCAATTTTCGACGAAAAAATACTTCTAGCATTCACGAAATTCCTAGAAAGTACCAAAAATATTGTCATCACTACTCATTATAAACCCGATGGTGATGCTCTCGGCTCTTCATTAGGATTAGCAAGTTTTTTAAAACGAAGAGGTCATACAGTAACAGTTATAGCACCGAGTGAATATCCTGATTTTTTAAAATGGATGGTAGGAAGCAATGAAGTAATCGATTTTATTAAAAATACAGCAGAAGCTAAACAGGCATTTCAAAATGCTGAATTGGTATGTTGTCTCGATTTTAATGATTCCAAAAGGGTGGAAGCAATGGAAAATACATTGATGAAATCAACAGCACCTCGCATGTTGCTAGATCATCATCTTGATCCAAAAGAATTTTGTGATTTTACATTTTCATTCCCACAAATTGGTTCAACGGCCGAATTAGTTTTTCAATTGATATCGGCTATGGGTGGTCAAAAATTAATTGATAAAGATGCAGCAGAATGTCTATATGCTGGAATAATGACGGATACTGGTAGTTTTCGCTACAGTTCTGTAAGTGCAGATACCCATCGTGTTATTGCATCACTTATTGATGCTGGAGCAAGAAATTATTATGTACATGAAAAAATATACGATACTAGTACAGAATCACGATTACGATTTCTTGGAAATAGCCTCTTAAATCACATGCAGGTTTTAAATGAATATCATACCGTAATTTTTACAGCTACTAAATCAGATATGGATCGATTTAAACACGAATCTGGTGATTTAGAAGGTATCGTAAATTACGGATTAGGAATAAAAAATATTAAAATGGCTGTATTATTCAGCGAACGTGAACATGTTGTTAAAATTTCATTTCGCTCGAAAGGTGATTTATCTGTAAAGGAAATTGCAGAAAAATATTTTGAGGGTGGTGGTCACCATAATGCAGCGGGAGGAAAGTCATCACTATCTTTAAATGATACAGTAGCGAAATTTGTAGCTTTGCTTCCATCAATATATAAAGCATGAGCAAGATCAAAAATCATCATTCAATTGGCGTAACAATCGTTGCTTTACTAATTGTTTTCTCCTCATGCCAAGGACAAGAAAAACAAAATCGTGCTCCTATACAAACGCAATCGCAAAGTCAAATTAAAGAAGCATTGATTGATGCTAATAAACAACGTATGTTGGAAGAAGTTGAAAATATCAATAATTATGTTGATCGTCATCAATTAATAATGAAAACTACTCCAACTGGAATTCGCCTAATGACGATCACAGAAGGAACGGGACCGAAACCGAAACTATTATCCGATGTTTCTCTGAAATATAAAATTAATTTGCTGGACGGATCTTATGTTTATTCTAGTGATAGCTCCGGCGTGCTCTCGTTTATATTAGGACAATCATCAGAACCAAGTGGTTTACAAGAAGCGTTGCTAAGTATTCATCAAGGAGAAAAAGCACTTTTGATTATTCCCTATTATCTTGCTTATGGCCTTACTGGTGATGGAGATAAAATAGGAGGGGGCGAAAGTCTTGTTTATCAAATTGAATTAATAAAAGTTAGAAGCAATTAATGAAAAACAAATTCACTTATTATTTTACATTCATTATAATCATCGGTCTATATTTATCTTCTTGTAAAAAAGATGGATATTCAGTTACTGAAACTGGCCTGCGTTATCATATTTATGATAGTAAAAAACAAGAATCAGCAAAGTTAGGCGACATCTTAAAAATGCACCTAATCTATAAAAATTCTAAAGATTCAATCCTTTATGACTCAAAAATTCTTGGAGATAGTTTCCTAATCGAATTAACAAAACCAAGTTTTAAAGGCGGACTTGAAGAAGGATTTGCAATGATGGGTGAAGGTGATAGTGCTTCATTCCTAGTTTCAGCAGATTCTGTTTTTGATAAACTCTTTCATCAAACATTACCTTCATATATTCAAAAAGGCGATATTCTTAGGTTCGATGTACGACTAAATAAAATTATGTCGCGTGAAGAAATGAATGCTTTTTTGAAACAAAAAGCAAATTTAAATTCAAATATAAAAACGGAAAATGATTTAATTCATGATTATTTAACCAGTAATAAGTTGGAAGTTTCACCAATTAAGGATGGCGTTTATTACATACCATTTGTTGCGGGAAAAGGAAATCAACCAAAGTCGGGAGACGAAGTAACTATAAAATATCTAGCCCGATCTTTAAATGGAATCGCCTATGATGCAAGTGATAAAAATGGGGGCCCTATCAAAATAATTTTAGGAAAAGGAGGCTACTTGCCTTCATTTATAGATGCAATTTTAGCAATGAAAAAAGGAGGTGTTTCTAGAGTAGTTTTATCTTCTCAAAATGCATACGGTGCTGCAGGATTTGGCCCCGTTCCACCAAATAGCCCATTGGTTTTTGATTTAGAATTAATGGAGATAAAGCCAAAATCACCATTGTGATTTTGGCTAACTATAATTCATAATTACAAACAATATTAATCTTAAAGAGCAGCAATTTATTGCTACTCTTTTTATTTGTAACCCGTCATTTAATCTAAAGAGCAGCAATAATTCTTTTCGTTATTGCGGCTATTATTTCTCTTTTTTATGGATGCTATCCCATAAAAAAACCCCGCAATTGCGGGGTTTTTTTACATCCTTCAATTGAATGAAAGATCAAAATACTATTCTTATTTCGAAGCTTTCTTAGCTGCTCTTTTAGCACCTTTCTTAGCTGCTTTTTTAGCCGCTTTTTTCGGAGCTGCTTTTTTAGCTGCTCTTTTCGGAGCTGCTTTTTTAGCTGCTCTTTTTGGAGCTGATTTTTTAGCCGCTTTCTTAGCTGCTTTCTTTGGAGCTGCTTTTTTAGCAACTTTTTTCGCTGATTTCTTAGCTGCTTTTTTAGCGCCAGTTTTCTTAGCACCTTTCTTAGCAGCTTTTTTTGCAGACTTCTTAGCAGCTTTTTTTGCTTTTTTAGGAGCAGCCATCGCTTCTACATTAGTCATCTTGAAACCAATTACTCGTGTTGTACCAGCTGCAGTAATACTGCCTTTGCTAGCTTTACTTTCCATGTTTTGTTTCATTTTTGTTAACGTTTTGAATTGGGTTAATGATTATTTACTGTTATGGTTTTTTATACTGTAATTAAATAATATTTGTTACATTTTATGTAACCATTTTGAAAACACTACATCACCAAACAACTTCACAACATTAATTCTATAACTATTTAACACAACAAATATAATATATTTTATTTATAGTAACGAAGTAACAATTTTATCAGATGCATACTTTCCTGCTTTTAAATTCTTTTGAACATCTTTAAAAGAATTAATTGTATAGTTCACATTTTCTAATGTATGAACTGCTGTTGGTATTAATCTCAACATAATAACACCTTTCGGAACAACAGGATAAACAACCATTGAACAGAAGATATCATAGTTCTCACGTAAGTCTAGAATTAAATTCGTCGCCTCTGGAATTGTGCCATTTAAATATACTGGTGTAACAGGAGATTGTGTATTGCCAATTTCAAATCCTGCATTCTTTAATCCTGATTGTAATGCATTCGTAATTTCCCACAATTTATCTTTCAATGATGGTTGTGTACGAAGTAATTCTAATCTCTTTATTGCTCCAATAACTAATGGCATCGGAAGAGCTTTCGCAAAAATTTGTGAACGCATATTGTATCGTAAAAATTCTACAATTTGTTCATTAGATGAAATGAAAGCACCAATTAAAGCCATCGATTTCGCGAAGGTTCCAAAATAAATATCAATACCATCTTGAACTCCTTGCTCTTCTCCAGTTCCTGCTCCGGTTTTACCCATCGTGCCAAATCCATGTGCATCATCAACAAATAAACGAAAGTTGAATTTGTTTTTAAGAGCAACAACTTCTTTTAATTTACCCATATCCCCCGACATTCCAAAAACTCCTTCAGTAATTACAAGGATTCCACCATTAGTATCCGCAACTAATTTTGTAGCACGCTCTAATTGTTTTTCTAAATTTGTAATGTCATTATGTGGATAAACAAATCGCTTACCAATATGTAAACGCAATCCATCAATAATACATGCATGTGCTTCCGAATCATAAACTATAACATCATGGCGATCTACTAAAGAATCGATAGCACTCACCATGCCCTGATATCCGAAGTTTAATAATATAGTATCTTCTTTACTCATGAAATCAGATAATTCTTTTTCCAACTGCTCGTGTGGATTAGAATTTCCCGACATCATTCTTGCACCCATGGGTAATGCAAATCCATATTCGGCAGCAGCGTCTGCATCAGCTTTCCGTACTTCAGGATGATTAGCAAGTCCTAAATAATTATTTAAGCTCCATATTAAACGTTCCTTTCCGCGAAAGATCATCTTATTAGAAATGTCGCCTTCCAATTTTGGAAAGGTAAAATAACCATGTGCAACTTTTGCATACATGCCTAATGGACCTCTGCTTTTACTAATTTTTTCAAAAATGTCAACCATAATTCTTTTCGTGTTTATCAATGCTAGATTGTTGAGTTTCTGTTCACGAAATGTGAGCGAAATATCATCACAAAATTAAGATTAAATGACACACTAATCACAATCTTTTCAACAAGCTGTTGTTAATCATGCATATTAGCAAAAGCGAATTTCGTACATTTGCAAAATAATTAAATACACATGAAATATATTGTTTGCTTACTCTATTCTATTTTGTTGATATCATCATGCAGTAAATATCAACGATTAGTTAAGAGTACAGATATGGATGCGAAGTATAAAGCTGCTGTTGCCTATTATGAAAAGAAAGATTATTATCATGCTTTGCAATTATTTGAAGAGTTGATTACGATATTTCGTGGTACTAGTAGAGCAGAACAATCCTACTATTATTATGCTTTCTGTACTTATAATGTAGATGACTATGCGATGGCTGCATACCAATTTAATAATTTCATTTCTAGTTATCCTAATAGTAAGTATGCCGAAGAAATGCAATTTATGTATGCTTATTGTTTTTATAAAGATTCGCCAGGATCAAGCCTTGATCAAACAAATACTTTAGATGCAATAGAAAAATTTCAACTGTTTACTAATAAATTTCCTAAAAGTGATCGTGTGCCAGAAGCAAATAAATTAATCGACGAACTACGATTAAAGTTGGAAGTAAAAGCATTTGATAATGCACGCTTATATTATAGAACTGAAAATTATAAAGCCGCAATATATGCTTTCGAGAATTTCCTAAAGGATTTTCCTGGGAGTGAATATAAAGAAGAGGCTCTTTTCCTATCCGTAAAGTCGGCTTATATATATGCTGCAAACAGTGTTGAGTCGAAAAAAGAGGAAAGATTTAAAACAACTATTGATCAGTATTATAAACTTATCGATAGTTTCCCCCAAAGTCGGTATCTTCGCGAAGCAGAAAAGTTCTATGATAGCTCTCGAAAGGCCTTAGGAATGGATAAAACCACTTCAATTGTAAAACCGGAACCAGCTAAATAGCGCATTAAAAGCATCCCAAAATAGATTAATTAAAACCCTGTCATGGCAAATTATAAATCATCAACTAACACAACCATCACTCGTGATCTTGTGAATTTTGAAGAGAAAACTGGTAATGTTTACGAAACTATAGTAGTTATTTCTCGTCGTGCTAATCACATCGCTTCTGAAATGAAAGAAGAGTTAAATGAAAAGCTTTCAGAGTTCTCAAGTGCTACTGATAACCTTGAAGAAGTATTTGAAAATCGCGAACAAATAGAAATTTCTAAACATTATGAGCGTCTTCCAAAACCTACGCTTATCGCTGTTCAGGAGTTTCTTGATGGTAAAATTTATCACCGAAATCCTCTAAGAGATCAAGAATAATTATTAATGCGGCTTTCCGGAAAGAATGTTCTGTTAGGTGTAACTGGCAGTATTTCAGCTTATAAGGCAGCGGAATTGTGTCGCTTACTCGTTAAAGAAGGTGCTAACGTCAAGGTAATAATGACCTCAGCAGCCGCTGACTTCATTAGTCCGCTAACGCTTTCTACGCTTTCAAAAAATAAAGTGGAGCTCCACATGGTAAATCAGGATTATTTCTGGAATAACCATGTGGAGCTTGGCTTATGGGCTAATCTCTTTCTAATAGCGCCAATTTCAGCCAATACAATTGCTAAAATGGCAAATGGCATTAGCGATAATTTACTTTTAACTGTGTTTTTATCCGCTAAATGCTCAACAATGATTGCCCCTGCGATGGATCACGATATGTATTTGCATCCTGCAACGCAAACTAATTTAAAAATTCTTGCTAGTCGAAATACATTCATAATTGGTCCCGAAAAAGGCGAACTAGCTAGCGGTTTAATAGGAGAGGGTAGGCTAACTGAACCATCCCAAATTCTTATTGAAGTAATTAATTTCTTTAAGAACACAGGGAAATTAAAAGACAAAAAAATTTTAGTGACAGCAGGGCCAACGCGAGAACCAATCGATCCTGTGCGTTTTATAAGTAATCACTCATCAGGTAAAATGGGAGTGTCACTAGCTACAGCATTTGTAAATGAAGGTGCAGTGGTAACGCTCGTTGCTGGTCCCATACAATTAACTATTCCTAGCAGTATTAAACTAATTTCAGTAGAAACTGCTGATGAAATGTACCAGCAATGTATTCAACTTTTTCCTGATGCTGATATAGCCGTGATGGCTGCCGCAGTAGCTGATTATACTCCATCAAATCCCGCCGATATAAAGGTGAAGAAGAAGCAAGATGATTTGAATCTCCTAATGACTAAAACGATTGATATCTTAGCAGAATGTGGCAAAATAAAAAAAGCACATCAACTATTGATTGGATTTGCTCTCGAAACGGATCATGAACTTGAAAATGCAAAAGATAAATTGGAAAGAAAAAATCTCGACCTAATTGTTCTTAATTCACTTAAAGATGAAGGTGCTGGTTTTGCTACGGACACCAATAAAATAACGCTCATAGATCGTAACAACAACATTAAAGAATTTCCGTTGAAAAATAAAAATGATGTTGCTATCGATATCGTTCAGAAAATAATAGAACTCTCAAATGAATAAATTAATCCTAGTAATACTATTTATACTAAGTATATCTCAACTACAAGCGCAAGAGCTGAATTGTACTGTAACGGTTCTCAGCCCCCGAATTCAAAGCTCCGATAAGAAAATTTTTACAACGCTTCAAACGTCAATTTATGAGTTTATGAATAACACCAAGTGGTCATCAGATAAATTTTCTAACGAAGAAAAGATTGAATGTAGTATACAAATTGAAATTACTGAACGTGTGTCTACGGATGATTTTAAAGGTACGATTCAAGTATCAGCGCGCCGACCAGTTTTTGGAACATCTTATAATTCGCCACTCTTAAATTATAAAGATGATAACTTTAATTTCCGTTATGTCGAATTTCAAACGCTTGAATTTAGTGAGTCTGGAAATAATCCTAATCTGATTTCTATGCTTGCCTATTACGCAAATATTATCCTCGGTTTTGATTATGATTCGTTTTCTAAATTAGGTGGTGCACAGTTTTTCTCAAAGGCTCAAACAATCGTTGCAAACAGTACAACTACCTCTGATAAAGGTTGGAAAGCATTCGAAGATACACGTAACCGCTATTGGCTTTGTGAAAATCTCAATAACCCTATCTATAAACCCATTCGGCTACTTTATTACGACTTCCATCGCAAAGGTTTAGATACCATGACAAAAAATAAAGATGAATCGTTACATGTGATCGCAAGTAGTATAGAATCATTAAGAAAAGTGAATACAGATAAGCCAGGATCACTATTAATGAAAACATTATTTGATGCTAAATCGGAAGAACTTGTTAATATTTTTTCTCAGGCTCCTGCTGATATTAAATCAACGGCAGCTCAAACAATGTCTGATGTAGATCCTTCTAATGCGACTAAATATCAGAAAATTTCTTCAGGTGGGAACTGATTTAATATCAAATAAAATTTTCTAATAAATTTAACAACTAATATTGTTTTGAAGAACTATGCTAAATCAATTATCTGTAAAAAATTATGTGCTGATCGATGAACTGGATATCAGTTTTGAGAGAGGTCTAACCATAATCACAGGCGAAACAGGAGCAGGGAAATCAATTTTATTAGGGGCATTAGGATTAATTCTCGGTCAACGTGCCGACTCTGGAAGTCTTTTAAAAAAAGATCAGAAATGCATTATCGAAGGAGCTTTTAACTTAAAAGAATATCAACTACAAGAATTTTTTAGTGGAAATGAACTTGATTATGCTGATGAAACATTAATCCGTCGTGAAATAAATCCAGAGGGAAAATCAAGAGCGTTTATAAATGATACCCCTGTAACCTTAAACGTACTTAAAGATCTTTCTTCTCGTTTAGTGGACATCCATTCTCAACATGAAACACTGCTTTTAAATAGTAATCAATTTCAATTATCAGTCGTGGATGCTTATGCAAACAACACTAAAAAATTAGAAAAATACCAAACAACATTCAAGGCCTATTTCAGTGCTATTGCTGAATTGAAAATAGTGCTCGATGCGGAATCAAAAGGAAAAGCAGATTATGATTATTTCCAGTTTCAATTTAATGAATTAGATGAAGCGAATCTTCTCCTAGATGAACAAGATACATTGGAGCAAGAACAAAAAAAATTGACACACGCAGAGGAGATAAGATCTCAATTAGCTAAGTCAACTTCAGTATTAAATGGGAGTGAAGAGAATCTTATTAATTCACTTTCACTTGTTCAACAACAAGTGTTAAATCTTAATCGTTTTGGCGATTTATATACGGATTTAGGGCAACGGCTGAAATCTACTTTGGTCGAATTGAAAGATATCGCTGAAGAACTAGATAAGGCTGAGCAAGAAATTAATCTCGATCCTCAACGGTTAGAAATTGTTGAAAATCGTTTGAGTTTTCTATACAAATTACAACAGAAACATCGCGTAAATACAATTGATGAACTTATCATCTTACGTAACGACTTCAATAATAAACTCGCAGAAATTAGTTCATTTGAAAATGTAATCGAAAAGAAAAAGTCGAATGTGCAACAACTCTTTTCTGAACTCACCAAGTTTGGAAATGAACTAACATTAACAAGAAAAAATGCCATTCCTGGAATTGAAAAAGATATTAGTAAATCATTAGCTGAACTTGCAATGACTAGCGCAGTACTTCGAATAGCTTTGCATCCTGCAAAAGATGGAGAATTCTTTGTGGATGGATTAGAACAGATTCAATTTTTATTCTCTGCTAATAAAGGAATTGATTTTCGTGAATTAAATAAAGTAGCCTCAGGTGGTGAACTCTCTCGATTAATGTTATGCATCAAAGCATTGCTTGCAAAATTATCAGCGATGCCTACCGTTATTTTTGATGAAATTGATACTGGCATATCAGGTGAAACAGCTTCTAAAGTGGGTTCTATCTTAAAGCTGATGGCCAAGAAACATCAAGTGATTGCAATCTCCCATTTACCTCAAATGGCTTCCAAAGGTGATGCCCATTATCTTGTTTACAAAGAAGAAAAAAAGGGAAATACGCGAACTCATTTAAAGTTGCTTCAAAATGAAGATCGTATCAACGAGATTGCTCGAATGTTAAGTGGTGAACAACTTACTGCTGCGGCTATTGGAAATGCACGAGAATTACTAGCATCAACTATATGAGTAAATTAGAATACTAGCTATCTTAAATAAGGAGATCTCCTATTTTCAGCTATTTTTGAGAACTCAAAAAAAAACAGCAATGTCATATCAGCTCTTGAAAGGTAAACGAGGAATAATCTTCGGTGCTCTTGATCCCAACTCTATCGCATGGAAAGTGGCAGAAAGATGTCATGAAGAAGGTGCAACTTTTGTACTCTCTAATGCACCAGTAGCATTACGCATGGGTGCCATCAACCAATTGGCCGAAAAATGCAATGCACAAGTTATAGGTGCTGATGCTACTTCCATACCAGATTTGGAAAACCTATTTTCAAAATCTCAAGAAATTTTAGGAGGTAAAATTGATTTTGTTTTACATTCTATCGGCATGTCGCCTAATGTCCGTAAAGGAAAAATATATACCGACCTCGATTACGAATATTTTCATAAAACAATAGATATCTCTTCCATGTCATTACACAAGGTTATGCAAACAGCAATGAAGCTTGATGCAATAAGCGAGTGGGGGAGTGTAATTGCCCTAACGTACATCGCCGGACAACGAGTTTTCCCTGATTACGGTGATATGGCTGATGCGAAAGCAATGCTCGAAAGTATTGCTCGTAGCTTTGGTTATCACTATGGTAAATTCAGAAAGGTACGTGTAAATACAATCTCTCAATCTCCAACAAAAACAACCGCCGGACAAGGAGTAAAAGGTTTCGGATCATTTTATAACTACGCCGATAAAATGTCCCCATTGGGAAATGCAAGTGCAGAAGCATGTGCTAATTATTGCATAAGTCTTTTCTCCGACCTTACCAAAATGGTTACTATGCAAAACCTTTTCCATGATGGAGGTTTCTCCTACACAGGAGTAAGCAAAGAAGTAATGGATAAATTCGAAGATTAATTATTGATTACGTAATTAATCTCGTATTTCAACAAAAAACCCTGAAGTGTGTGCTTTTGCATTCTACTTCAGGGTTTTTTTTGCCTTTAATTTTATTAACGACCACTTACCAGACATAATTTCCAAATGTTAAATAATTAAAACTTTCGCTTGTTATTTAAAATGTATTTTTTATATTCGTACTATTAACTACTTTTTTGAACTGAATTTCACCTTTATACACAATAAATATATGAAATCTATTTCACCAGAACACCATTACACCATTACACCATTACACCATTTAATGAAATCCTTAAAGATAAACATGAAAAACGCTTTGCAAGTTGGCGATTTCAAAGTATTGTTTCTTTCGCATTTCGAGTCGTAATGGCAATGGCAATTTTTACAAAAATGACATCATTTTCAGCGAATGCACAGCCTGTTCCAGCGGTTACTAGTGATTTCAATTTTAACCCTTTAGGTTTTTTCCCTCCCGCTAGTGTTACCCACCTTAGTTGTGATGGATATACCGATCGTTCGGGACTAAACAAAATAAGTGCATTTGCATGGGATGGACCATCAGAAGCTTGGGGGTCTGATTATAATATTTATTCACCAAGTACATTATATTCCTATGCAGCATCTGGAGTTGAACACCCAGAAATTGCTATTGTGAGTAATCTTAACACAGTTAATAGAGATATTTATGCAGTGGTAGTATATAATGTACCTGGTACGGGTGCATTATATGAAATCCATCAATGGGATAATTCAACTAATTCTTTTTTCACGGCAATTGCCTATTCTGGAACTTTATCTTCAACTTCTGTAAACAATAGAGTAATAAATGTTGCAGGTGATGAGTATGGTCATTTTGCTATGATTTGTGATGATGGCGTAGCAACTACTACAATCAGTCAACTTACTGGATATATTCTTCCAGCTACAGGTGCTATTATAATGGGTAGTGTAGGAACAATTACTTATAATCCTCCTGCTTCTGGATTTACATTCCCATTATCTAATCCTGATATTGATTTAACCTATACCAATAAAGGGGCATTTAAAGATGCAAGTGTTCACATGGTTTTTATAGCGGATATTTTAGGTAACCCAAATGTAGTTTCAGCCGCAACTACTTCGTTTAATTTATCGCCTGGTGGTGTTCACGATATTACTTCGGAAGTTACCAGTACACAAGCAACATGTAATGCTAGACAAGAACCTACAATTGCAGTTAATGATGGTTTTATTGCCATAGCAAATGGATTTATTGCGCATGCAGGAGTAACTTATATGGAAAATTGTGGTGGAAAAGATGTTATTTATATTTACCCAGTAACTGAAGTTCCTAATTTTATCGTATTTCCGCTAATCGTTAATTCGACTACAAATATTGCAAATGTTTCCAATAAACATCCGATAATTGCTACCAAACCAGCAGCCGAAGAAGCATCTATGATTGCTTGGGATTTAGCAGATCCAACAAATGTTTTCGGACCTAATTTTAATTCATCAGGCTTTGCGCACAACTCTTCTTACGATAACCCTACTAATGTTTACAACCCTGCTGCATCACCTGATATGCAAGTGAATTATAGTTTACCGGGAAATACTTCGTTATGCACTGTATCAGGTTTAGGACCAGATAGAGCATTATTGTTTTATTATGACAATGTTTTGAATACACTTAACTTTAAGCAACCACTTTATTATAGTTCTGCATTAAAAGTTGGCAAGGATGTACAAAGCAAAATAAGCATTGCGCCAAATCCTGTACATGATCGTATCAACATTATATCTGATAAAGAATTTTTAAGTGGACAGTTATTTGATATTACAGGAAGAAAAATACTTAGTTTGGTTGGGGACAAAAATGCAATTCAATCTTCTCTGAACAATCAAATAAACGGGCTGCTTAACGGAATGTATTGTTTGAAGATACAACTCGTTAATGGTGATGAAAAAATTCTTCGTTTTATAAAAGATTAGGACTATGAAACGGCTATTTATATTAACCTGCTTGTGTTTACTCACAAGCAGGTTTTGTGATCAAGCATATTCACAACATGTTGTTTTAGATTGGGAAAACACCATACAAGGAAATGGACCTGTTTTGGGGTCGGGCAAAGAAAGTATGTTGCAAGTTTTAAAATTAAATTCGAATCGATTATTGTTAAGTTGTTTTACCGGTTCGCAGTCTGGTTATGATAAAACGATGAATACAGATCCAATCCTTCCACATGTAACAGGAGAGTGGTTATACATGATCGATAGCAAAGGCAATAAAATTTGGGATCGCGATTTTTGGGGAGCAAGAGGTGTACCCAATGGCTTGTCGAAAATTAGTGCCGATTCATTAGTGATGACTGTTACTACCCGAGAATATACTCCAGTTTATGATTTAACCGATACGTTTACACTGCCCAGAAATGGATATACTTCTTACGCTACTTGGACGGTTGGGTTTGACACGTTAGGAAATAAGCAATGGGATAAAACATTTGATATAGGAATGGATTCCACCTATCAAGTACCAAATACAAATCCAGGTATCCCATTTGAAATATGTATGTATGATATTAAAGCGAAAAACGGAAAAGTTTTTCAATTTGGAAGAGCAACTCCTCAACCAACTATGATTGGTGGTGATGTTATACCGAATAATTGTTTAATAGCCTCGCCAAATGACTTTGGACAGCTATATCCTGGTCCTTTAAAGTATCAAGATATGTTATTATATCAACTAGATCCTAAAAATCCAGCAAAATATGAATGGCAACATTTGTATGGAGGTGATTCATCAGATGTGGGATTTAGGATGTTACCCTTAAACGATGGCGGCTTTTTATTGGCAGGAGTCACTACTTCTAATGCTAGTTGTAACCAAACAGTGAGTGTACATAATAAACCCCATTGGGATTGGTATGTAGTAAGAACCGATTCAGTTGGTAATCCAATATGGCAACAAACCTACGGTGGAAATAACAAGGATATTTTAACTGGAATAATTGATGCAGGCAATAATAATTATTTGCTTACAGGCTTTACTTGTTCACCACAAAGTTATGATGTAACAGGAAGTTCTGTAAATGATACTACTATTTGGATGCTCATGATTGATAGCCTTGGAAATAAACTTTGGAATAAAAGATATGGAGGTTGCAACGCAGTTTTTTTTGATTATAATATTTTAGGAGGAGGTTCAGCTTTCGAGTACCCAATTCAAAACACAATAGAAGGAATTACAACATCGGATAGTGGCTATTTATTTATTGCGAGTGTACGGGATAGTTTACCATGTGGGGATGTAAGTGAACCAGGAAAAGGAGGATATGATTATTGGCTTTTAAAACTAGATGCACTAGGCAATAAATTATGGGATAAACGCTACGGTGGCACGCTCGATGACTATGCTGAGCATGTTGTAGAAATGAGCCCAGGACATTATATTGTTGGTGGCATTAGCAAAAGTCCAATTGGAGGTGATAAATCAGAACCTTCACTTGGCACCACAGATATGTGGATCATTGCTGTTACAGATACTTTATTAACTACTTCAATTCAACAACAAAGTTTTACTCAAGCCTATTCAATTGTTGTTAGTCCAAATCCTTCAAAAGAGTTTTTTACAATTAACACAACAGCAACAGATGCATCCCAAAAATTAAATTTAACCATCTTTAATTCATTAGGCAAAGAAATAAAATCCATAAAAAATATTTCATCATCACAAACCATCAATTGTAATGGATGGAGCGCTGGAATTTATTTGTTAAAGTTTACCGATAGCAATGGTAGAGTTGGAAGTAAAAAAATCGTGAAGGAGTAAATCAAAACCCTGAAGTCTGACGAATGTCTGTACTTCGGGGTTAATTTTGAAGCAATTTATTGATATCAATTAAATCAAGATAAGGCCGTATCACGCGATTCGATTTTGTTGCTGCTATTTTATCAATACGATTGCGTTTTACATGATACCATAATTGAATGTAGTATCCTTTCATGTGATATAAGTTCACTCGATACTGTTTGTTTTGTCGCACAATCATAAAGTTGGCATGATGCCAAACGTGCCACGCTTTTTCATCGAAATTAAGTTGGTTAAATAATTCTTCTGAGGGGATGTCTTTGATCATATCTTTTCGTTCAACTCACGCAAAATAGTATCACCAACCCCCCATTAACCTCTCTAATTTGGCGAATAGGTCAAAAATCAAGGCTAAAGGAACGAAATCACTTATAAATCAAAAATTAGGTAATAGAATAATTCATTAATAAAGGAGTAGCATCTGCTTTACAAAGGAATATTTCCATGCTTTTTCTTAGGAAGTTTTACAACTTTATTTTCAAGCATTTTAAAAGCTTTAATCAACTTCATTCGCGTAACATCAGGAGTAATCACTTCATCAACATAACCACGCTCTGCAGCACGATAAGGATTAGCGAAATGCTTTACATACTCTTCTTCTTTCTCTTTTAACTTGGCAGCAGGATCTTTTGCTTTCGCAATTTCATTTTTGAAAATGATTTCCGCAGCACCACGAGCTCCCATCACAGCAATCTCCGCTGTAGGCCAAGCATAGTTCATGTCGGCACCAATATGTTTCGAGTTCATTACATCATAAGCGCCACCATACGCCTTGCGAGTAATCACCGTAATACGAGGTACCGTTGCTTCACTAAAAGCATACAATAACTTAGCCCCATTGGTGATGATCCCATGCCATTCTTGATCTGTTCCTGGAAGGAAACCAGGCACATCTTCAAAAACTAATAAAGGAATATTAAAGCAATCGCAAAAGCGTACAAAGCGCGCTGCCTTTGTTGATGAATTGATATCAAGTACTCCAGCTAAAAACGCAGGTTGATTTGCAACAATACCAATTGATCGTCCTGCTAATCGAGCAAATCCTACAACAATATTTTCTGCATAATTTTTATGCACTTCACAAAAGCCTTCATTACCCTCATCAATAACTTCATAAATTACTTCACGAATATCATAAGGTTGATTCGGATTTTCTGGAATAATATTATTTAACTGCGGACGAAGTTCATCACCAGAATCATAAGGACGACTGGGCGCTGTTTCTTCACAGTTGGACGGCATGTAACTCAATAAACGTTTCACATTTTGTATGCACTCGATTTCATTAGCACAAGCAAAATGAGTAACACCCGATTTACTACTATGTGTGAGAGCCCCACCTAATTCTTCACTCGTAACTTCTTCGTGCGTAACAGTTTTTACTACATTAGGACCAGTCACAAACATATAGCTCGTGTTTTCGACCATTAAGATGAAATCGGTAATGGCAGGCGAGTAAACAGCACCACCAGCGCAAGGTCCCATGATAGCCGATATTTGTGGAATCACTCCCGAAGCTCTTGTGTTTTTATAGAAGATATCGGCATAACCGCCTAAAGAAACCACTCCTTCCTGAATACGTGCACCACCTGAGTCGTTTAAGCCGATTACAGGAGCCCCATTTTCCATTGCAAGGTCCATGATACGGCAAATCTTTTCTGCA
>JANXSD010000056.1 GCA_025352785.1 Bacteroidota bacterium | reverse complement strand
CATCTTGCAACTAAAGATGGTTTTAAATGGGAAATGGCGGAAGATATTACGAAAGGATCGCTAATCGTCCATAACGGAAAAGCCGTTCATCCTTCTGTTGTTAAAGTTGTAGCAGCATAATTCAAAAATACAAACTAGTATAATCTCAATACAAAATTCAATGACTGAAATAATTAATTTCATTGCAGAAAATCGTCAAATGATTTACATCATTCTACTCTCCATTTTTGTGGGTGTAGAAGTTATTGGCAATGTTCCAACTGTACTTCACACACCTTTAATGAGTGGCGCAAATGCAATACACGGTGTTGTAATTGTGGGTGCAATCATCGTAATGTTAAATTGCGAAATTGAAAATACTTCTGGATTAATTTTAGGATTTCTAGCGGTTATTTTAGGAACATTAAATGTGGTTGGCGGATTTGTTGTTACCGATCGCATGCTTGAAATGTTTAAGAAAAAGAAATAATATCCTCCTTACTTTAAATACAAAAAACTGATTTTACGCTATTACGAATATGCTTAATCCAATATTAGAAATCATTTATTTAATTGCTTCGGTTACTTTCATCATTGGTTTAAAAATGATGGGGAATCCGAAGACTGCAAGAAACGGAAATCTCATTGGTGCTGCAGGTATGACACTTGCGATTTTTGGAACCATATTTCTCTATAAAGATTTAAGTCAGGTTACCATGTTAGTGCTTGGGTTAATCTTCGCAGGTATTGCCATCGGAACTATCATTGGCTGGATGACAGCTAAAAAAGTACAGATGACAAAGATGCCTGAACTTGTTTCTTTATTTAATGGTATGGGTGGTGCATGTGCTGCATTAATTGGCCTAATCGAATTTCATCATAACACAGGAAATGGTTTCGGACCCATGCTTTTCATCCTTGTTGGATTGATCATTGGTTCAGTATCTTTTTCAGGTTCAATCATTGCATTTTTAAAGTTGAATGGAACAATGAATAAGGCCATTCGACTTCCAAGTTATAACATGATTAACAACCTCATACTTCTATTAACTTTAGGATTTGGTGGTTATATGTTGATGAATCCCTTAGCGATTCATGGTGGTGTTTATATTTTATTTGCTATATCACTTGCTTATGGCGTTTTCTTTACGATTCCTATTGGTGGTGCAGATATGCCTGTAGTTATTTCTCTTCTTAACTCCTTTACTGGATTAGCAGCTGCAACTGGTGGGTTTTTATATGCGAATCAGGCAATGCAAACTGGAGGTATCTTAGTTGGTTCTGCAGGAACACTCTTAACTTTAGTGATGTGCAAAGCGATGAATCGTCCGTTAAGTAATGTTATTTTTGGCGCCTTTGGCGGAAGTAATGAAGCAGTAGTTGAACGTGATGGTGTTACTGGAAGCATTAAAGATATTTCCGTTTCTGATTTAGCAGTGTTAATGAACTATTCGAAAAAAGTTGTTATCGTTCCTGGTTACGGTTTAGCAGTTGCACAGGCACAACATGTAATACATGAGCTTGAAAATATTTTAGAAGAAAGAGGTGTTTCTGTAAAATATGCGATCCATCCCGTTGCTGGTCGTATGCCAGGACACATGAACGTATTGCTTGCTGAAGCAAATGTATCATACGATAAATTAGTTGAGATGGAAGAAATCAATGGAGAGTTTGCAACAACAGATGTAGTATTAGTTGTTGGAGCAAATGACGTGGTGAATCCTGCTGCTAAAAACGATCCAGCTAGTCCGATTTATGGTATGCCAATTTTAGAAGTTGAAAATGCTTCGCACATCGTTGTAAACAAACGCTCGATGAATGCAGGTTATGCTGGAATTGAAAACGAACTTTTTTACAATCCTAAAACGTCAATGCTTTTTGGTGATGCAAAAACGGTACTTACCAAATTGGTTGCGGAGTTGAAAACAATGTAGGAAATGAATTAAAAATTACGAATTACGAAAATGCAAATAAAAAAATCCTGCCATTGGTGGGGTTTTTTATTTTTATTTTCATTTAGATCAATATTAATTTTTCAGTGCTTTTATTAATCCGAAAATCGAAACGACTGTCCAGATTATTTCAAGGACGAAAAATGGCCAGTAAGGAATTAGGTAAGATGCTACGCCGGCCAATGCAGCTCCGGCAATATTCAACAATGAATACCAAACGTTATTCTTTTCAAGATATCCGAAGAGATTTAAAAAGAAAGCAATTAATAAAATGACAACTCCAATAGAGCCAATAATGTCAGCGAGGTTCATAAGGTTCTAAAGATATAATTATCTTATAATATCGCTTGTTCATAATGATTTAAGGCAAAAAACTTGCATTAGATAGAGAAAATTGGAAGAATCCAAACTTATTCGAAGAAAGGTAATGGATTAAAACGCAAATCCGAATTGTGGTATATTAAAATTCCTTCACGCGCTCACGGCGTGGCAACTTTTTACCAATGGTAATCCTTTCATATGGCTCATGGCCGCACGGCCACCAATAAATTTAAAATGAAGAATTACGAATTGAAAAAATGAATTTAAAAGCAGCAAGCTAAATCTTGTTAATCATAGTAATCATGCGTGCCAAGAAGACTTGTTCTTCATGGGTTCAGACAATTTGAAATATTTCGAAGTCAACAATTTATATAATGTGAGTGCGGTGGTGGTCAAGCGAAAGAGCGAACTATCAATTGATGTACCGATGATGTAAATAGAAACCAAATGTTCGGTTATACAAGTAAAAGAAATGAACATACAAAGTTGGAACACGCAATCATTATATTATCACAAATCTGTTAAGAAGGAAGTATCAAAATTTCTTCGAAGTGAAAATAATTTCTGAAAAAATACTCATCATTAGAAAAACAGTTTGGTGTTCGTCGCAAGCGACTCATTGTAAGGTATGAGAAGGATAATGTATAGTAGAGACTTGAAATCGAATTTAATTTCATCCTGTTTATCAAAGTAATCTTTTAAATCCTGTTCACGACAAAAAATCTTTCAAAGACCTCCCTAAATCCCTCCAAAGGAGTGGAATTTGATTGCAGACATAAATATATTTTTTAGATATTTAATTTAATCCTGTAGATCTAATTAATCCTTTTAATCGTGTTCAATACAATTGAAATCTTTTACAAAAGCAAATCTAACTCCGCTCAAAAATCTAAATCATAAAAATCACAAAAATCATAGTTCAGATAGTTTATAATCCTTCACAACAATAACCTTCTCTGCTTTAGCAACCAATTTACCAATAGGATTACAAATCGCAACTTCAAAATTATTTGCTTTAAATAATGCCATAACTTCATCAACAGCATCAGGATGAACCGCAATTAATAAACCACCACTTGTTTGAGGATCACAACCTAAATGAAGTGCCCTCGCTCCTATCTCAGAAATTTTTTCGCCATAACTATTCCAGTTGCGATACGTGATTGCAGGGATACAATATTGATCAAGATAAACATCAATACCTTTTAACTCCGGTACAACATTCATGTCAATTTCAGCACTCAATCCACTACCTTCTGCCATCTCCATTAAATGTCCGAAAAGACCGAAACCTGTTACATCCGTTAATGCATGAACATGTTTTAGTTTTCCTAAGTCAGCGCCAATTCTATTAAGTGTACTCATGCTTTTGATAGCAATATCAAGATCTGCATCAGCAAGTAATTCTTTTTTTGAAGCCGTTGTAAAAATACCAACGCCGATAGGTTTCGTGAGAAAAAGTAAATCGCCTTCTTGTGCCGTATTATTTTTCTTTAAATTTTCAAGGTTCACGAAGCCACTTACTGCTAATCCAAAAATGGGTTCTGGACTATCAATGGAATGTCCGCCTGCTAATGGAATTCCTGCTTCTTCACAAATGGATCTACCACCTGCCACAACTTGAGAAGCAATTTCTGGAGCAAGCTTCTCAATTGGCCAACCTAAAATAGCAACAGCCATACTAGGAGTACCACCCATCGCGTATACATCGCTAATGGCATTTGTTGCAGCAATTCGTCCGAACTGAAATGGATCATCAACAATTGGCATAAAAAAATCGGTAGTGCTTATCAAACCAATACCATTTCCCATATCTATCACAGCAGCATCATCACGCGAATCATTGCCCACAATTAATCCTGGGAAAAAATGCTTTGTTTCATTCCCCTTTAAGATGATATCCAACACTTGCGGAGCGATTTTACATCCGCAACCATAGCCATGACTAAATTGCGTGAGCTTAACTTTTAATTCCGACTTAATGCTATTATCTAAACTCATATTATTTTAAATTTTAGGTACTTACTTTATTTGCTGCGTTTATCAATTTTCGCACTTCCACAGTTGGCTCATTCCACGTTATTGAAACTGTTTCAATGGATCCTTTAATGCGTTCATCATTTCCATGCGAATAAGTTTTATCATAGTAATGAAGCACTATTGACAACCAACCATACATATCAGCACGATCTAAAAATTCAATTGCTGCCTTTAAATGCTGACCACCCAAACGTTTTCCAATACGTTCAGTTCTCTCTTTTAATTCATCAATAGAAAATACACCATATTCTTTCAAAATTCTATCTTGCCTTACTGAATCAGCAGTGTTCATTTCTACCTGAACTGAACTTCTTATTTGATTAAAAATTACATTAGGTAGATTTACTTTGCCTATAGCTCGACTTTCGTTTTCAAGCCAAATTCTTTCCGACAAATTTAAATTGGCTAGCTCCCATCCTATCAGATTTTCAAACTGCTCTTGCGATGGCTGGTCTGGTTTTCCTAAATGTCCATACGCTGAACCGCGATGATTTGCTAAATCTTCTAAGTCGATTATCTGTTCTCCTTCTTCTTTTAATAGATACAACATTTCTGTTTTTCCAGATCCTGTTTTACCTCCTAAAACGATTGTTTTAAATGGCAATTCGAGCTGACTTAATGTCCAATATCGAAATGATTTATATCCTCCTTTTAAAAGATGAACTTTAAATCCTGCCATCTGAAGAACCCAGGCCATAATATTGCTACGCATTCCACCTCTCCAACAATATAAAAACACTTCTTTAAGTGGAGCTAATTCACTGGCTCTCGAAATTTTTTCATGGAATAATGGTCCAATCAATTCGAATCCTTTTAAAACAGCTGCTTCCCGACCTTCCTGCTTATAAATTGTTCCGATAATTATTCGATGTTCATTATCCATCAGAGGAAAAGAAACTGCTCCAGGGATATGCGCTTTAAAATGTTCAGCAGTACTTCTTACATCCAACAAAACAGCATTTTTTTTAATCCGTAATGCTAAAAAATCTTTTAACTCGTGAACAATAATTTGCATCTCACAAAGGTAATCGTAAAAAGTATGTAGTAAATTTATTGATTGTACCACCAATAAAAAAGGCCGCTTGCGCGACCCAGTTTATATTAAAAACCCAATTCAATATTTTAGTTCAGATTCGGATCCTCAGGAAAGTTCGCAAGGATTGCATATTCATTCCCCATTGTACGAAGCACTTGACTCCATAAGGTACGAGGATTATCAAAAAAAGTAAATTGTTTATTTCCATTAGAGATCAACCACGATTTCTCTTTTAATTCGCTATCCAATTGTTTAGGTTCCCAACCTGAATACCCAGCGTAAAACCGAATTTGATCAGGACGAATTTGATTAGTATCGATAAAGAATTTTAATTGATCATAATCACCACCCCACCAAATTCCTGGTACTATTTCTTTTGCTCCCTCCAGCATTGGTCCGATGGTATGGATGTAAAAGAGTGTATCGGTTTCTACTG
>JANXSD010000040.1 GCA_025352785.1 Bacteroidota bacterium | reverse complement strand
TTTAAAGATGGAAGCTAATGTCGATTTAACGATTCTAAATTCATCAGGACAAATAATTGCTCAAGAAAAAATAGGTGCAACAGTTGGACATAATTCTTATGAGTTCGTTGACAAATATGATTTAAGTAAAGGAGTGTATTTTGTGACTTTAATATGTGAAGGTGAAAAAATTACACAGAAGGTTTTGAAAAATTAAAAAAAGTGCCCTGAAGTCTTCGTACTTCAGGGCATTTTTTTTTTGGAAATCATTCTAAGGTTTTACGGATGCTTTAATCTTAAAAGTTAATTCAACATGAATACTATCAGGTTGAACATTTGGACCATTAGTCACTCCAGATGCCCGGAAACTAACTACAGGTTTTTTAAGATATTCTTTCAAATCAGCTTGATCTGCATCTAACGAGATTTGAGTTACACTTTTGGGAACAGTTTCTTTATATGCTATTCTAGTTTCAGTTAATCCTGGTGCTGATAAAAAAGCATAAGCCTTATCAACAATATCAAAATTTTGTCCAGCGGGATTTATCATGGTCATAGTAGCTCCAGTAAGCGATATAGATTGCACATCATCAAGACTAGCATTATGATCTTTTAATTTCGCCTCTAAATCAGAAGTGAAACTAGTATTAGCGAAAGAAATGCTTCCAGAAGCTGAAGTAGTATCTATAACAAAATTTATTTTTGTCATTGACAAATCAAAATTAACGTCAATTTTTGCTTTATCACAAGAACTAATAAAGAACTGCGAACAAACAAATGTTGCAAGAAATAGATATTTTTACATTTTCATAATATTGATAATTTTTTATAAAGACAATTCATAAATGAGATATTTGCAATAGTTGATTCGTTAAATATTTGTATTCGTGAAATTATAAATAATTTCTTCAAATTTCTCTATCAAATTTCGAGATTTATGGTACAATTATTTATTAGAAATTAGCTCTCTTGTCAGTTTTTATAGAATAAAATAGATGCTATAAAATAGCATTTTAATGTTTTTATTAGTTTTATCCGAAGCCTTGAATTGTTAATAGGATCACCTTAAGCCTATTTCAATTCTAATAAATTTTCCATTTCACGAATATAGTCAGCTTGTAAGTCTTCGTGTAAGGAGTTGGTAATTGTTTTTATCTTTTTGATTTGTGATTGGAAAATATTTTCCAACGCAACAGATTGATGAATTGGAATTTTATTTTCTTTCATTTTTAAACAGTAGAAAAGAAGAAGATCCGCAGAAGTCGCCTTATCTCCAACATATTTACAATATTTGTTTAAGATTCTTAATATTTTTCTTAATGATTTTTTGATAAAATAAATATTTTTTTGCGTGTTCATCTCTGCAAATTGCGCCTCAATTTCTGCTTTTATTTGCAGTACATACCCTTCACGATTTTGTGATTGAAATAGGAGGTAACTTAGAAATTCTTTATTGTCTTTTTTGTATTTCGCTAAATGAATACATAATTCGGCGAGTTCTTTTTCAGATAAATTTTGAATTTCAGATTTTATTTCTTGTAAGGATGCCACATTCATGATGTAAATGTAAATGAATTTATTTAAGCTTCGGACACTATTTTATTGATTGGGAATTTGGTTTAGAATTGATTTACATGATTCTATTGTTAATATTAAATCAAATTTAAAAGAAGCGAGGTACAATTCTTATCTTAATTTCGCATGTAATATATTATGAAAGGAATATTCTCACTTTATAAAGAATCTTACGCCAATTTGCAGCGTAATATCTGGGTGCTTTCTATTACGATGTTTATTAATAGAAGTGGTTCTATGGTGTTGCTTTTCTCTTCTCTCTACATGACCAAGAACTTGCACTTTAGCATGTCGGAGGCTGGATTGATAATGAGTTTTTATGGTATTGGATCAGTGTTAGGATCTTATTCTGGAGGTTGGTTAACAGATCGAAAAAACTTCTTTGATATTATGATCTTTTCACTCATTTGTAGTGGATTAATATTGCTTTTGCTACTTGTTTTTAATTCCCCAATTGCAATTGCAACAATCATTTTTTTGTATGCATTTACCGCTGATTTATTTCGTCCAGCAAATTCTGCAGCGATTGCCATTTATAGCGAAGTGAAAAATCGTACACGTTCCGTTTCTTTAGTTCGTATGGCTGTTAATCTGGGCTTCTCTGTTGGGCCAGCAGTTGGAGGGTTCGTGGCATTGCATCTAGGTTATCGGTGGCTTTTTGTAATTGATTCATTTACGAGTTTTGGAGCGGCGTTCATGTTATATGTTTATTTGCCTCGAGTAAAAACGGAAAAAAACAGAAATGAATCAGCTATATTGGCGGATTCATCGACTTCCGCATATCGTGATTGGTATTATTTATTTTTTATTTTATTGGTAGCACTCTATGGAATATCTTTTTTTCAATTATTTGCAAGTATTCCTCAATACTTTAGTAGAGTTTGTCATTACCATGAAGATACAATAGGATTACTGCTTGCTTTAAATGGATTACTCGTTGTAGTAATTGAAATGCCTCTCATTTCCATATTGGAAAAGCGACAAAAAATATTTCGATTTATTATAATTGGAGTACTATGCATTCCCATATCTTATCTCATATTACAAAACGGAAATGGTTTATTGATATGGGCTATCGTTTATACTTTAATGATTACGATGGCTGAAATTTTTGCCATGCCATTCATGATGAATTATGCTATTAGCCGACCACCGAAGGAACGGCAAGGACAATACTCGGCTTTGTATTCGATATCGTACGGATTAGCAAATATCGCCGCTCCTTTACTTGGGTTGGGTATTGCAAGTAAGTATGGTTTTAATTGGATGTTTTATTTCTTCATCATATTAAGTATAGTTACTGCATTGGGATTTATGTTATTAAGCAAAAATAATAGATAATAAATTGTTTGTTATTTATTGAGAGATCATTTAACCATGATATACTCTTGAAAATACAATTAAACCATTTTTTATTTCAAGAACTTCTGCAACGTTTATGTTTTCTTCTCCTTTAACGATACGTGTATATTCCATAAAAACACGATCGGTGTTAGCTGTAATGCTTCTTTCTTTATAGTAGAGGTCTGGTAATCTTTCAAATGCATCTTGCCACCATATTCGCATGGCTTTCTTTCCTTTTATTAAACCCATTGTGTCAGGATTTCTAATTTTTAATTTCGGACTGTAATGCTCCGCATTATCATCATAAAGCATTAATAAATTTTCAAGATGATGTTCATTAAAAGCTTGTAACCACATTTTTGCTATTTGATGATTTTCCATATTACTGTTTGTTGGCGTGTTAGAATTAAATTCACTATTGAATAATTGATAACGAAGGAGAAGGATAAAATAATGATTGTATTAATCAATTGTATTTTCGTAAATAAAATTTTCACTATTCAGTTCTTTTTCTCCGTTAAAACGATAAGCGATTAATTTCCCTCCTTTGGAAATACAATAATCGAGACAACAACAATTTTTATTTTGAAGAATTATTTGTTGATCTATTAAGCAATAATGTCCGAAAAATAGGGGCACATTATTTTCGGGATAACCTAACGAGGAAATACTCCTCTCGTTTTTCTCTGATGGAAAGTCGAATAATATTTCATCAACTTTAAAGTTATTTCCTTTCTTCCACCATTTCAATCTATAGTATTCTCTTTTGGTGCCATCCTTATCATGAAAAAGAACACCTGTTACTTTAATTTCTTCTCCTTTCAATAAACAGTTTATGAATTTATATTCTGGTGAATTTTGAACTGTCGATTTGGAAAGAAATTCTGTATTTGAAAAATCATTAATTCCAAATTCTTTTAATGTGTTGATGAATGGTTGTTTCCATTGTGCATGTACCACTCGAAAGTTTTCAGTATCTAAATAGATGGGTAAAGTGCGAAACCATTTTACGTAATAATGTATTAATTCAAGATCGTTATTCAGAGCTAACAGCGTAGCTCTAATTCCTGAATTGTTTTTTTGTGAATGCGCACGTAAATATTTACCTTCTACTACAGTGAAGTAACAGATAAAATTATATTCGTGATTTCCAATTATGGTAAATGCATTTCCTTCATCTACCATATTTTTTACGATCTGTAATACTTCCAATATCTTCGGACCGCGATCAATTAGATCACCCATAAATATTGCTTTCCTTGCTTCTGGATGCGAATAAATATTGTTTGATTTCAGATATCCTAATTTATTTAAAAGTTTCACTAAAACATCTGCATTACCGTGAATGTCGCCAATGAAATCGTAAGATGTAAAGTTGGAATTAAACATTAAAATGTAGATGTTTTAATGTAGGTAAAATTATTTTTCAAATACAGATTCACTGGGTTTTTAAATTATACGATGTGAACAATAAAAAAAGGCTATCAAAATTAATGATAGCCTTTTTTTATTTCACTTCTTTAAGAAGGGATTAAATATATTTTACAGTACGGAAACTTCTTCTTCAGTCACTACAGGTTCAATTTCTACAGTATTCATGATGAGCATAAATTGCTTGTTCATTCTCACCTTTGCTTTTTTGTTAAGGAAGAATTCTTTTACTTGAGGATCAGTAGTTAGGGTTTTGAAAAGATCACGTGCCACTGCTGTACCACTGATACCATTCATTACTTTTCCTTTTTCGATTTCTAGGTTGAAAGAATAACCTGATCCGCCTCTTTCACCTACCGTTTCAAAATCAATTTTGTTGATAGTTAATTGTTGCTCCTCTTTGGTCGATTTTTTAAGCAGAATGCGGATTACCGGTAAATATTTCTGCCATATCGTTAAGTACTTGCCTTCAATCATTTTAGTGGGTTGTTTTTATGTGCGAGATTCTATTCTTTTCTTTCTATAACCGATGGAGTTCGGAACTTTCTAAAAATCCGTTATTTCAATAATAAACGGACTACAAAGATAAAGCATTCCTCAACCTTCTCAACAAAAAGTGCAAATTCATTAGGCAATATTTCTGAATTGCGTTCATTTGGTACTTAAAGTACCCATTTTTCTTTGGATTTTAACAAAAAAAAGGAAGCTATCGAATTCTGATAGCTTCCTTTGAAGGGTTTTGTTGTTACTATTTTAATAGACTAAAAGTTTTTTAATCGCTTTGTTATCTGGACTTGAAACGCTTAATGTATAAGCTCCTTTACCAAATTTACTAATGTCAATGTTCCGTTCGTATTCACCATTGAATCCTAATAAAGCCTCTTGATAAACTAATTGTCCAAGAGTATTACGTATTTCAATTGTATAGTTATTGGTTTTTTGGGAATTAAATTTCAATGAGAATTCGCCATTATTAGGGTTTGGATAAATCGCTAATAAACCATCTTTAGTGATGTCGCTTAAGCCAACTGAACTACAAGAATCACGACCTACGCAAATGGTACGAGAAGTATTACAAGTTACCTCTGTAAAAACCCAGTTGTAAAAGAAGTAATAATAACCAGCAGATCCTGCATTTGATCGGGTAATAGTAACATCATTACTTGCACTCGTTAATGGGTAAACGGCACCAGTATTATTACGGAATAGATCTACAGTACCTCGACATTTAATAAAGTAATCGGTACCAGGATATAGCGTAATATTAATATTTACTGTATAAGGAATAGTGCCGCTTGAAGGAATGAAGACGGTAGTATCAGCAAACGAATTACCTTGAGAATCTAAAATCTCAAAAGTTCTGTTACCAGCAGTATTTGCATAAACATCAAACGAGTTAAGAACGACAGGATTTAAAACATCAAAGTACAATCCTCTAATATCATTTGCCGTAAAAAAAGCTCCTCCACCAATTGTATTGTCAGGATATCCTACATAATCGACCAAACCTGCAGGTAAATCTTCATCAACATAAAAGGCAGTAGTTTGTGAGATATTTGTCGAATATGAATTTCCGGTTGCCAAGATGTTACCACCTCCAGCAGCATCCCACCAACGTAATGTTCCTTGCCCTGAACCAGTAGCGGACATGTTCACTTGCCCTGGTCCACAACGTACAGCGCCAACTGTCGCTGGTCCACTTACAGGACTTGAGCTGATGCTAATAAAGTTATTATTTGTAGATGCGTCAGTACCATTAATATTTGTTGCAGTAAGGGAAACAGAATAAGTTCCTGCTGTATTATATGTTACGATTGGGTTTTGTAAAGTGGATGTAGCTGGATTTCCACCAGGGAAAGTCCAGTTCCATGAAGTTGGTTGACCAGCAGAATAATCTGTAAATTGAACCGCGGCACCGGGGCAAGAAATCTTTTTATCAGAGCCAAATGCCGAAGTAGGGGGATAGGTTCCAGCAACATAAAGATCCGATTCCCACATGCCACGTCCGTAAGTAGACGCACGTAGTTTATTTCCAGAATAGAAAATTGATATCTGAGTTACAACAACATTTGGAAGACCATTATCAAATGGTTGCCATACATTTAGTGAAGCATCTTTATAGAAAACACCAACGTCTGTACCAATATAAAGAGCATCGTTTGAATTGTCTACATAAACAATTGAATTAACAGGAATATTAGGGATAGAACCTGATAAATTGATCCAAGTTACCCCTTGATCATTTGTTTGAAATACTTTATTTTTATTAGCAAAACCAGAGTAAGTTATCCAAGCTTTATTAGCATCAGTATTGCTACATGCAATTGAAGTTATCGTACCAGAGGGAACATTTGTGATAGTAGTCCATGAGGTGCCACCATTGGATGTTTTATAGAGGTAACCAGGTTTTGCCGTCCATATTACTTGGTTGTTTGCTGGGGATACACCAATAGTAGATAGCGTTCCTGTTGCGAATGTGCTTTTCTTCGTCCATGAAGTTCCACCATTGGTACTTTTCCAAATGTTAACAAATCCTGCGTAAAGCGTTGCTGCATCAACCGGATCTTGAAGCCAAGGTGTTACCCATGCACCAGTTTCATTAATACTTCCCATTGCAGAAGTAAAAGAATTCCCTCCATTAGTAGATTTTTCTAATCCACCGTTTGGAAGCTCACCCCACATATTTTGATCATTCGTTCGGTCTATAAAACACAACATTCCATCACCACCAATCACCTTTTGCCAACTCGAGCCATCATATTTATTTGTACCATTGTCTTGCCAACCATTCAATAAAAGATTTGAATTAGAAGTGGATTGACCGAAGCCGTACATTTCGCTTATCTGTAAACCAGTACTTAAATCGCTCCAACTGCTTCCACCTGATGTTGATTTAAAAATTCCACCATCGCAACCAGCGTAAATAGTGTTTTGATCAGTGTACATTACTTGATGCACATCAGCATGTACGTATGGAGCACCGCTACCTAAC
This sequence comes from Bacteroidota bacterium, assembly GCA_025352785.1. GTDB lineage: Bacteria > Bacteroidota > Bacteroidia > AKYH767-A > OLB10 > JANXSD01. Next base: position 14,396 of record JANXSD010000040.1, on the reverse strand, counting down.
CAATTAGAACTAGGTGAGAAGTTGAGTCCACCATCAAATGATTGCCAAATATTAATTCCACCAACAGTAATTTCATTTTTATCGGCAGGAGAAACATCAATTGTTAAATCATACCAACCTTGACAATTGGTTGTATCATTGCCTGATAAGTCACGACCTAAGATATTAAAATTAGAAACAGCAAGTTTAGAAAATGTTGCACCACTATTTGTTGATTTATAAAGCCCTTCAAATGTATAAGTAGTTGATCTAGCTGTTAACAAATAAACGTAATTTGGATCATTAGGAGTAACTGCAAGAGCCATTCTACTTAAACTTCCAGCGGCAGCAATATTTGCAGTAATTTTTGTAAACGATTGCCCTCCATTTGATGACGTATAAAGCTCTGTACCACAAATGTAAACTGTGTTGGGATCGGTTGGTTTAAATTCCATGTCCTTAAATGAACCAGCTATCGACTGAGAAAATGTAACACCCGCATCCGTACTTCGATAGATTCCGGATGAAGTAGCCACAAGAATTGTATTTGTATTACTTGGGTTGATAAGGATTTTGCTTATTTGAACATTATTAGCAACATAATAACTTAATCCTGATTTATTCCAGGTTACTCCACCATCTGTCGACTTTAACATTCCTACAGAGTAGGTATCACCTGCATCACCATCGCCTGTAGCGAGGTACATAATATTTGTATTTGTAGGGTCGATAGCAAGATCAGTGCATCCTATCACTTGGCTTAATTGATCTGTGTTTGTCGACCAAGAACCTCCACCATTTGTAGATTTCCACAATCCACCACCAGGTGAGCCGATATAAATGGTGCTGCTATTAGTAGGGTCAATACGAACAAAATTTACGCGACCAGCGCCTCCAGAATTGGATGGGATAGTGTTAGTAGGACCTATTAGTGTCCAATTACCTGCGGCTAACGTTTTGTATTGATTACGATATTTATGGTATTCATCCCAAACAATAGATGGGTTAAAGCGTTCGCCAGTAGAGGAAACGCGGGGAGCCATAAACCATTCCCAACGTTTGTATTGTGAATATCCTCCAATTTCAATTTCTTCTTCATTAGGGACTTTTCCCGTGCGCTTGAAAACCATTTTATTGAATTTCTCAAGGTTGCGTTCTTGTTTTTGGTAATATTTATTGAAGGATTTTTGAACTTCGAAAAAATTGACTGAAGGGTCTTTCATTTTGCTAATCCAGTCTTGAGCAACAAGCATTTTAGGTGTTACTACTATAGCAATTAAAATGTAAATCAGGAGTAATTTTCTTTTCATGAAGGATAAATTATGGTTTAATTTCGTTTTGGTTGCGATTTGTTGTTCAAAGATACATATTGAAAGTTAATGACAATAAAAGATAGATATGAAAAAGACCAATGATCTACTATAAAACTAAAATATGACAAAAATGTTCAGTAATGCAAAGCAAATTTCTGCTTCATTTTAGATTTATACATAGTATTTAATTGAAAATTAATTTGTGCAAGAGCCTGAATAACTGTGTTTAAAATTAATCGTTTATCCTAAAGATTTTAGGTATGATTAAGGAGTTGAAAAATCAAAATTTACTGTTAACCCATTAAAAAGGACTGGATTTTTACTCCATGTTTCGATTGAATTTCGGTGACGTACCACTATATAATAAGAATTATTCAAAACTGCAGCGGGGAATATAAATTGGCCATTTCCCGATGTGTTGATAGTTTTTTTATCTGAATATGCTAAGCCATAAACGGGAACTGATTGATGCAATTCAACTGTAATAGTATCGCATGCCGTAGGAGATGAAGGATTTGACAACGGCGAAGTCATTAATGATCCAACATTATAAAATCCTTGAATAAATACTTTTAAATTTAAAGTGATGGAGCAACCTTCATCTATAGTCCCATTGCAATTATCATCAACAGCGTTTCCGCAAATTTCCGTTGCACCAGGATGTATTGTTGCGTCATTGTCATTACAATCTCCAACTATTTTAATAGCTGTTGAATAACCTGATCCCGGACTAACACATGCTGAAATAATTGATCCCGCATAATATCCATCAGCGTCAGCATCTTGATACCAGTTTACTGGATTGTTAACTGCGATATTTATTGTACCACAACTTCCTGAAGGAGCACAGCCACCTTCACCACGTGAAAAATAACTTGTTGCACCAATTGGTGCAACAGAAATTGATGCACCAGTTCCTACCAACGTGCCTCCACATGTTCCAGAATACCATTTCCAATTGGTTGAGTTATTTAAATTTCCTGTTTGGATACTTAATGTAGTTGCATTGCCTGAACAAAGAGGATTAGTGCTGGCTGAAACTGTTGGTGTAGTTGCAGAAGTGCAAACAGTTCCAGAAACATTGACATTATCGATATATATTTTATTTCCAAAACCATTTATATTTTGAAATTCTAAAATCACATCTTGTTGACCGAGGTATGAATTAAGACTAATTGTATCCGTTCTCCATTGTGATGATGTTGGAGTAAAATTATTTGTTCCGCTTCCTGCCGAACTTAATGTACTTCCTCCTTTGATATAGATTCGAATAAACGTATTTCCGCAATCGGTAGAAATTAAAACAGCTAATGAATCAGCGTATCCAGTATAAACTTGATACGCAACATCGAAATAGATTTTTGCAGTAGAATATCCATTAAGATTTAATCGTTTTACCTGTAATTCATCCTTCTGACCAATTATATTCCATGCGTAATTATCATACATCATCGAATTAATTGATAGCGCAAAACCTCCTGCGAGTGATGACTTCGCCCAAGCATTTGAAAGAGTTCCATTGTCAATATTTTTCCATCCAGTAGGAGGGTCTATCGTTCCTTCAAAACCTTCTGATAAATTTAATGAAGCTCCTACACTGCTTATATAATTTGTTTGTGTAATTGTATTGCTCGTTATCCCATCCGAAATAGTTAATGAAGCATTGTAAGTGCCTGAAGAATTATAAAATACAACTGGATTTTGTAGTGTAGAAGAGGAGGGAGTTCCTCCAGAGAATACCCAATTCCTGGAAGTAACATTTCCTGATGAAAGATCAGTAAATTGTACTGATGATCCCGTACAGGGATTGATATTATCAGCAACAAAATTTGCAGTTAGCGATCGTAAATTATTAATGGAAGTTTCCCACATCCCTCGTCCATAAGTTGCAATTCGTAGTGAGGTGTTTGATGTTCCATCATTGAAAATTGAAAGATCAATTACATCAGTTCTTGATGGTAAATTCGCATTGAAAATATTCCATGAAGTTGCATTTCCAATTTTATAATAAACAGTATTATAAGTTGCTAAAAATATTAATTCATTGCTAGTACTATATTCATCTGAAATAATGCCTACATGATTTGTCGTTGGTAAATTATAAGTAATATTTGTCCATGTAACTGCATTATCAATACTTCGATAAACTTTATTATTGCAAGTAATAATAATTGTATTAGGTGCGGTTTTTATTGTTGTAATTTTTGCTGAGGAATTCGTTGCGCTTGGAAGTGCGTATGCAGTAAACGTTGGTGTTACTGAAGTCGCATTGGTAGAAACATAAATGAATCCATCATTGGTAATAGCATATACTCTATTTGTATCAGCAAAAGAGCAATGAATTGCCATTATTTTTTTATTAAAGGTAGCAATTTGTGTCCACGTTGGAGTTGTAGCAGTTAAATTATTTGTCCTGTAAATAATGGTATCGGCAACGAATGCTAAGTTGGGATTGCTTCTATGAAATGTTATTCCTTGAAGTAGTGTGACTTGAGATGGAAGTCCATAAGTAACATCGCTCCCATTTACTAATCTCCTTTTATTGTTTTGAAAATAATACACCATTGTACTATTTGAGCGATAATCAAATGTACATTGTGAACTCCAATCGCCACCTCGATTAGTTAACCAGCTAGTTGAATTAGAATATAATTCGCCGTTATCTTGAGTTCCAATACTTATAGTTTGTTTACTTGTTGGACTACAATTTCCATGATAGATTTCATAGCCATATATTCCATCACTTTTTGGAGTCCAATTATTACCTGCATCAGTACTTAACCAAACACCACCATCATTTACATCATAAAGTTGTGAATTATTATAAGGACTAGTTATAATTTGATGCATATCGGTATGAACTTTTGCATACCAATTGGTGAGCTGTGTCCACGTAGCTCCACCATCAATAGATTTCCATACATTATGAGCAACAAGATATAAGATATTTGCATTGAGACGATCGGCACCTATTCCAAAATTATAGTCACCTTGTCCTGATGACGTAGAAAGATTATCATAATAAGTAAGATAAGGAGGAATCGATGTTTTGATGGCAGAAAAAGTTAATCCACCATTAATAGATTTATAAATTAATCCGCTGTTAGCGACCATACCTAAATAAACGATGTTTGTATCAGCAGGTGTAACTGCAATTCGACAACCGTTACCATTTGTGATTCCTGATGGCAATATAATTCCACTTGTAATTTGGGTCCATGTATCTCCAAAGTCAATCGATCGAAAGAATGCAGAATCTGTTGTGGACGCAAATAACATTCTTGATACTGGAGTTCGTTGCTTTAAATCGTCGAAGGATCTAGCAATAGTTTTTAGTGCCCAAGATGTACCTGCATTAATTGTTTTGTAAATTCCCCCATTCGTAATGGCAACAATAGTATTATGATCGACGGGATCCATGATCATCTCAATTACTAATTTTCCTGATAAGGAAGTTTGCGAAAAAGTTAATCCACCATTTGTTGATTTCCAAACACCAATTCCATTGTAATAATAATTATGATCACCAGTACCTAAATAGAGAATTTGATCGTTCGTATAGTCAATGCAAATGGAAGCTAATCGGCAGCTAGGCATGTTATCGGTTCCGGGAGCAACAACATAGTTCGCACCTGCATCACTAGAAATGAATAACCCTCCTCTTGCACTAACAGCATACATTTTATTTGGATCGGATGGATGAAATTTTAGTTGACTAACTCTACTCAATCCATGTATTTGGCCACTAGCATTCGTTGGAAATTTTGCAGGTAGAATTGCGGACCAATTTGCTGTTTGTCCATCAGAAAATAGGGAAGTGAAAAATAAAAATGTAAGAATAATTAATTTGGTTATTTTCATATATTGTTTTAAATAATTTTATTTATTGATAAAATTATTTTGTGATATTATTTTGTCTTTTTATTTCTGCTTGTTGCTTATTCCACATTTCGATCCGTTCTTGTTGGTTTAGGATGTGCCCATTTTCTTGAACATAAGGTAATGATTGATGTCGCCAATCCTCAAAGCGTTTACATTGATATTTTAATTGATCATATTCATTTCTTTCCGCTGGCTTCATTTTTTTTAATTGTTTTTGGAATCGTTCCCGTTCCCGTTCTTCTTTTCGACTCGCGTTTTCGTTAATCACATCATCCTCGCCTTCAGGTTTAATTTTATTTTTCCAGTAAGTTTCATAAGCCAAAACAGCTTGGTTAAAATTTACATTTTCATCATCCATCATTTTAATCCATAATGGAGTTGATTTATAATCTGATTCTTTGTATTCAATTTGTGCTTTTAGCGTAACTGAAAAAAAGCAACATAAGATAAGGATCGAGATTCGCATAATAAAAGAATAGATATTTTTAGACTTGTAATGTTTACACTAGAATTATTTCAGTATTCAACAAATAATAATTAGTTCCCTAAAAAAGAGGGATTATAAAACCTCGTTATTTTTACGTGACAATAGATTACAACGTTACAAAAATCTTATTAGAACCGCAATCCTTTTTTCGGATAATGATCGTTTAGAAGTAATTCACTAATTTATTTGTAAGTATCTGATTAATAGTTTTTTATATCTAAAGTTGGTTGCTATATTTATTCGTTTTCAAATATTATAAAATTGCAAATGAATTCAATTTGAAACTGAACATAATTCTGGAGGAATTTAATTCTAGATAAGCGAACCGAAGAAAAATATTGTTTTTATTTTTTTATTATCTTTCCTCATTCTATAATCTAACTATTCCATGAAAAAAAATCTATTTCTAATTATTATTTGGTCGATGTTTATCGTCTTAAATGTTGATGCACAAAGCAAAAAAAAGTTCACTAAATCAAAAGAAAAAGTTTCTTTGAAATCAATATCTGGAGAAGGTGAAGAAGACGATGCTCAAGGCAGAATGAATTGGGAGCGTCAACGATTGGCAGATCCTTCTACTGGTAAAATTCCATTATTTATTCATGGTAAAGAAATGGCTTATGCAGCTACATTACCAAATGATGCGAATTCACAACAAGGTAGAATTGCTAGTTCAGTTAATTGGAATTTTCGCGGTCCGATGAATGTTGGTGGGCGAACTCGTGCTTTTGCAATTGATGTAACGAATGAAAATATCATGCTTTCAGGAGGAGTTTCTGGCGGTATGTGGCGAAGTATTGATGGTGGTCAAACATGGACACGTTGTACTTCTGTTAATTCACATCCCGATGTTATTGCTATTGCTCAAGATAAAAGGTCGGGACATACCAATACTTGGTATTATTTATCGGGTGAAGCTTACGGAACATCATCTAGTGGAGGTGGAGCTTTTTTTCTTGGGAATGGAATGTATAAATCTATTGATGGCGGATTAACATGGGCATCGCTTCCATCTACCGTGAGCGGTACACCACAAATCTTTGATAATATTTGGGATGTTGCGTGGAATGTAGTTGCTGATTCTTCCAATGCTACTCAAGATGTTGTTTATGCTGCAACTTATGGAGCTATCTGGAAAAGTATTAATGGTGGAACATCGTGGACAGTTGTAAATGGATCAACAAATAATAATGCTTATTTTACAGATGTTGCAGTAAGTGCCACAGGAAAAGTTTATGCTAGTTTAAGTAGTGATGGTACTACTAAAGGTATTTATCGTTCACCAGATGGAATTACTTTTATAAATATTCTTCCAACAAATTTTCCTGTAGATTACGATCGACAAGTGATAGGTATTGATCCTAACAATGAGAACATTGTTTATTTTTTTGGACCAACACCAGGAACAGGAAAAGTTACCGTTGATTTTTTAGGTACAGTGCTTTATAATAGTTTGTGGAAATACGAATTTGTTAGTGGAACAGGAGCAGGATCTGGTGGAATTTGGACTGATCTTTCACAAAATTTACCAGGAAATATAAATGTTTTCAATGGCTTAAATACACAAGGTGGTTATGATGTAGTTGTAAAAGTAAAACCCGGAAATTCAAGCATAGTTTTTATAGGCGGAACAAATGTTTATCGTTCAACAAGTGCATTTTCAGATTCATTAAATACCACTGTCATTGGTGGTTATGCAATTGGTGCAGCATTACCTTTCGTAGAAGAATATCCTGGTCATCATCCTGATCAACACGGTCTAACTTTTTTACCATCTAATCCTGATATTATGTTTAGTAATTGTGATGGTGGTTTATCGAAAACGATGGACAATACAGCAACCTCTGTTGTTTGGAATGAATTAAATAATGGCTATATCACTTCTCAATTTTACACACTAGCCATTGATCATAATAGCACTAATGATATTGTGATGGGAGGGTTACAAGATAATGGCACTTACTATACCAATACATCTAACTCACAAACATCATGGGTTCATTCATTTGATGGTGATGGTTCTTATTGTGCAATTAGTGATGGCGGAGCAAATTATTATTTTTCAAAACAACAAGGTAAAGTTGCTAAAACTACTGTTGATCCGAATGGTATTGTTACTGCGTATAGAAGAATTGATCCAATTGGCGCTTCTGGTTATGATTTTATTAATCCTTTTGTACTTGACGCTAATGATAACAATGTAATGTATATGCCAGCGGGAAATGCACTATGGCGCAATGATGATTTAAGTGGAATTCCGTTGTCCAATCAGTGGGATAGTATTAATACAAATTGGGTTACACTACCTGATACGTTAACTCTAATTGGTGAACAAATTGTTTCTGTTGCCATTTCAAAAATACCAGCGCATCGACTTTATTATGGCACCAATAAGAGAAAACTTTTTAGAGTTGATAATGCAAATATTGGCAGCCCAGTTGCGGTTCAAATTACCTCAACAACTTTTCCAGCTAATAGTAATATAAGTTGCATTGCTATTGATCCGAATAATGCTGATAATGTGTTAGTGGTTTTTTCAAATTATAATATTTATAGTTTGTTCTATTCTAATAATGGAGGAACATCATGGATAAAAGTAGGAGGAAATCTGGAACAAACTACAAGTGGAACCGGTAATGGCCCTTCTTGTAGGTGGGCATCAATTATCCCAGTAAGTAATGGTGTGGTTTATTTAGTTGGTACCTCTACTGGATTGTATGCAACGGATACTTTAATTACTAATGCAACTGTTTGGATACAACAAGGAACTAATACAATTGGGAACAACGTTGTTGATATGATCGATTATCGTTCAATAGATGGTTTAGTAGTTGTTGCAACGCATGGAAATGGAGTGTTTTCAACTCATATTACAAGTATAAATGATATTACATCTGTTAAAGATTTAAGTAGTTCTGCTTTTAATTTCAACTTGTTTCCAAATCCCACAAGTGAAAAACTGAATGTTAAATTTACCAATTATTCTTCAATGAAAATTATGAAATTAAGTATTGTAAATGAATTGGGAATGTTGATTAAAAATATTTCAACCTACTCCTTAAATAATGACAACTTTCAGATAGACGTAAAAGATTTAGTTAAGGGGATTTATTATTTTAATGTTGATGATGGTAATCGAAACTATTCAAAAGAGTTTATTAAGATGTAAATGATCAGAAATTTTATAGTATGCGTTTGCTTCGAGTAAGAAGCAAACGTTTTTTTTTGCCCAAATAGCAATGTTGATAATATTTTTCATTGTCCATATATATGAAAATCCGTGTCGACTTTCACTGTTCCATCGTTTTCTGAGGAGTAAGTAATTATATAGGGAGATGCTTTGAATTCAGGATCATTTCTACCTTCAGCAAGAGTGATGTATTTATTTTCTACATCTAACAAAAAGTTTTTACCAGAAGTTCCTACTTCACTGTGACCCGTAGTGGGATCGAAAAGCACCCATCCTTGTTTCTTTAAATAAACTTCAGGCCATGCATGTAATGGGTTCTCTGCATTTTCGTCTACTACAATTCCAAATACTGATTTAGCAGGAATTTTATTTGCTCTGCAAAGTGCAACTAATAAATCGCTAAAGTCCATACATTTTCCAACACCTGTTTCTAATACTTTCTCCGCACCTATTTCTTTTTTTAATTCATAGCGAATATTATCCTTAACATAATTAAAAGAATTGACTACTGTTTCTACATCTGTATTTTTTTTAAGGTTGGCAGCTGTTTCAAGGATTTTTGGATTATCACTTTCAATATCTTTTTCTGCAATTAAATATTTCGATAAGTCAGTTGCAATATCATGATTACTTTTATTGATCGAATTGTAGATTGTCAAATTACATTTCATAGTAATCTTGAAATTTTTTTCGACATTTTTAAATACAAAGACTACATATTGTGCTGAATTCACACTGTATGAACTGTCTGGCTTAATGGAATAGGAGAGGCTACTAATTTTTTGTTTGTTCGAAATGTCATGCGGAACGGCTAACTTCAATCGTAGGTGATTCATACATCCAACAACGTTCACTTTAAAAGTGATTTTTAAATTGACATCTCTTTCATCCACAAAAACATTGTTTCTGGTAATTTTTAGTTTTCCAAAAAAGATTTAGAATAAATGTTAGATGTATTTATCATCAACAAAGTAGTAATGATAAAAGATTTTAAAATTTTGAAATTCATAAATGAAATTTTTTTTAAGCAATAAATTCCCAAGCTGAATGATAGGCATCAATACTTTCAGTATATTCTATAAATTCTTTGTAGAACGGATGATTTGCTAACGTAGCACTATCGCCAATAACTACAAGTTTTTCCTTAGCACGAGTAAGTGCAACATTCATTCGCCGAATATCGTTAAGAAATCCTATTTCTTTTGTGTCGTTACTTCTTACCAAACTTATAAAAATAATAGTACGTTCCTGACCTTGAAATCCATCAACAGTTTTTACAGCAATTTTAATAGGCGAATTCGTTAGTTCTTCATCCGCATCAATTAGGGAATTAATAAATTGTACTTGCTCTTTGTATGGCGAAATTATTCCAATTGAAATTTTTCTTTTTGGCACATCAGCTTGATGATATTGCGTTAATAATAATTTTAAATACTTAATTAATAATCCTGCTTCTTCTGGATTTGAGATACTCAAACTTTCAGGATTAATCGTTTCATTATATCCACATCCTGCAGTGTCGATATAGGTCACAGCGGAATTAAGAAAATTATCATCGACATTTTTGCTAAGTAAATTTTCTTTAACTAACGGATCTGCCAATAAATTTTCACCATAAAAATGTTTGTTAGAAAAATTCATGATGTCTTGATGCATTCTGTATTGTGTATCAAGCATTACTGAAATATTTTCAATATTCATGCATCTTTCAAAAAGTGTTTCTTTCAATCCATCTGCTTCCGCCTTTTTTGATTTTACTGTTGGAGGAAGCTGAAAGTGATCGCCAGCAAATATTACTCTATTGCAACGACTAATTGGAATCCAGCACATCGGTTCTAAAGCTTGTGCTGCCTCATCAATAAATAAGGTTGTAAAATATTTATTGCGCATCATCCTTCCTGCGGAAACAACAGGTGTGCATGCAATGACTTGAGCTTTATCAAAGAGATCACTTACGATGAAATCTTCTAGTCCTCTTGCTTCTTGTACTATTTTTTGCGCCTCTTGATAAAATAATTTTCGTTGATCTCGTTCTTCTCTACCAAATGTTCGCTTATAACTTCCAGCCATCCTGAAATATTCATCAGCAGTTTTACGATAATTTTTAATGTCTTTATATGATTCGTGCTTCGATATTTTTGAGTCGAGTGTATTCATTAACACTTCTTCCGAAATTCTAGCAGGATTACCGAGTCTTAAAACATTGATTTTTTCACGATGTAATTTTTCGGTGAGTAAGTCGACGGCAGTATTACTTGAGCTACATACTAAAACCTGCTTTTCAGTTTTTAGTACTTCTGCAATGGCTTTTACAAGGGTTGTAGTTTTTCCGGTTCCGGGAGGACCATGAATTACAGCAATATCTTTTGAAGAAAGAATTTTTTTAACTGCTTCATTTTGTGATGCGTTTAATCCTATAATTTGTAAAGCATCATTCGGCTTATCAAATTGTGCAATGGTTTTTTGATACAGTACATCTCGTAAATCAGCAAGGCGATTATTGGATGCATTGATTACTTTTTCAAGCGCAATATCCATCTCTTTAAAGCTTGCTTCATCAAACAATAAGTTGATTCCTAATTTCCCATCTTTGCACCAATCCGGCAATTCATCAATATTTAAAGCTAAACGTAATTTATTCGGACCTAATACTTTAATAGTTCCATTTATGGGTTGTTCATTGCTATGAACATTTGAAAAAAGAGCCGCAATCTTTCCTCCGGAAAATTGATGCGGCTCATTAAAATTACTTGTACGTTCCACATCAATGGAAATATATTCACCTAATCCAAATTCGGTATTAACGATACTTAACGGATACCAAGTAACTCCATTTTGTTTACGATGGTTGATGTTATTACGTGAAAAATGTGCTTTATACTGCTCGTAATCTTCATCACGTTCTATCTTTAAAAGCCTTCGTAATTTTTGTAATCGTTCCAATGATCGGTGCTAATTCGCTGCAAATCTAGACAGAAAATGGTAAGTTAGATAACAATTAATAGTAAATGATTTTGATTAATAACTAATTGATGATAATTATTAAATTAGTCGTGTTAAATTTATTGATGGCATTTCCCATTTATCCTTTGAATTACCTGCTCTTTTTGTTTGCTTTTGTATAATTGATGGAAAAATTAAATAAGTTTTTTAATAATTTATAAAAATGGCAGTGTTTTTTGCATAAACCAAACATCAATATATATGGGTTAAAAAGTAATGCAAAATATAAAAAGTGAGATTTTATGTTATGTAGATTAAAATTGACCCCGAAATGTGTGTTTTCTAAATAATTGTTGATAATTTATTGGCATTTTTTATATAGATTTAAATCATTATTCTTACATTTGAGTTTAGAAGTAATTTTTATTTTTTTTACATTTTCTCATGTATAATTTGGATAGTCATATTGAAGTGATCAAAAAAGACAATTTCTTTAGGGGGATTTTTTGGAGTCTTTATAAATTTAAATTAATTAGCAGCAAAAATAGCAATGGTTTGTTTTTGGCTATTATTCGCGTTATAGTCCATGGAATTATTTTAAAGAAAACACATTTAAAGTCATTGCTGGAAATTATGCATATTCCTATTCAATTAATTAGTATAGACACACAGTCAATTTTTTATTTTAACCTTCAAAAATAAACGCCATGAAAAACGAAAAACAAATGAAAATTTTAGTGCCGATTGATTTCTCTGAAATATCGGATTTAGCTTTGTCAGAAGCTGTAGTATTAATGAAATCACTTGATGCCAAATTAACTATCATGCATGTATTGAAAAGTCATATTCTTGAATTTGCGGTGTTTCCAGAAGTACATACTACGGAACTCTCTTTGGATGATCAAGAGGTCGTTAAAGAAAACATGAAAAATGAAATATTAGAAAAAGCCAAATTGAACTATGGTATAATTCCAGATGTATACATTGCTATTGGTAATATTGCTCGTGAGATCATCGATTATACAAGTAGAAAAAAATATGATTTAATTGTAATGGGTACGCATGGCGCTTCTGGTTATAAGGAATTATTTATAGGTAGTAATGCCCAACATGTTGTAGCAGAATCTGAAATTCCAGTGCTTACAATTAATAAAAAAAAGAATTATACTGGATTCATGAATATTTTAATTCCAATAGATAATTCTACGCACAGTCGTGAAAAAGTAAATATGGCCTTGTTGATTGCTGAATCATTTAATTCACAAATACATTTAGTGGGATTAACTGACACCAAGGATGAATTGGAATTAGACAAATTCAATATTAAATTGGAATCCATAGAGAATGTTATTGAAGCGGATGGTTTAACTTATGATTCTGAAATAGTTTATGGTAATAATCTTGCTAAAACCGCCCTACATCTTGCTGAAGAAAAGCATTGCGATCTTATAATTATTAACTCTGGACATGAGTCGAGAATGAATAATTATTTACTTAATACTTTCTCACATCAAATAGTAAATCATGCTAATGTTTCAGTACTAAGTATTAAACATAAAGAAAGTCACTTTAGTATTGAAACTCCAGGCTATGGAATTTGATTCCTGTTCCCTTTTTTTGTGAATTTATAAATTTGAAAATATTATCGAATAATATATAAATTATTTGATCGGGTATTGTTATGATCTATTATTTGTTAATGCATAAAATATGTTATTTTTTGATATACTATAATATTTTTTGTTTTATGGTTTGTAATTGTATATTCAAAAGCATTTAGTGCGTTTAGTCAATGAGAGGTCAAATATTATTCAAAATTATGGTAAATATGGAGTGGGTTTTTCTATAAAATTAATAAAAAAATCCCACCAAAGGATTTACGGATTCTTTGGTGGGGAACTTCAACATAAAATTATGTTGATCGGAAATTAGTGTAGAACTCCTAGCTCCGCACCAGAATATTCATAATGTACTGTAGTAATGACTGGATTTGTTTTAGCAATTCCTAATTTACTAAAAATTGGATTTAGTTTTTCACCAAACGCAGTGAATTTTTCCATGGAATCCCACACGTCAACTACAATAAAATTATTTCCTTGCATACCACCTACATGATGAATTAATCCTTAAGGATTAGAATAACCGCTTGCACGAAGATTCTCTCAAACTTCATCGTACTGTTTCATGGTCATTCCGGGAAAGTTGTACTGAACAATAATTTTTTTCATGATAATAAGTTTTAGAAATGTTAAACGGAATTAGTTAAAAATTAATAACCAAATATAATACGCAATAAAAAAAATGCAAGGATTATTTACAATTTATTTTCAATAATTAGTAATTTTAATTCTTAATAGGAATGAAATTTGATGTGAAATTATATAAGTTGAAACATATAGTTTATCATATTGTTATTTTGAAATTGGATTTGTATTTGAATGATATCAGTCTCGTAATTTTTATGAGATTCTAATAAAATTAATATATTAATCAGTAATTAATTTGATGAATTAATCCTTAAGGATTAGAATAACCGCTTGCACGAAGATTCTCTCAAACTTCATCGTACTGTTTCATGGTCATTCCGGGAAAGTTGTACTGA
>JANXSD010000035.1 GCA_025352785.1 Bacteroidota bacterium | reverse complement strand
TTCCCTTGCTTATCAGATATAGATGAACTGCACTCCATGGCATTTGGCCCGGCATTTTTCGTGATGCTTATGGTAGAATCAAATTTCATTTGAATGCTATCACCAAAACACCAAACAGCATTCTGTCTCTGAGCGCTACTGTTATGATTCAACAGTAATGCACAGAGGCAGAGTGCTAGGATTGATTTTAGTTGCATTAGCGGATGATGATCATTCTTCCTACGAAGATACCATTTGTTATTTTAATACAATAACTATATGTTCCTGGAGAAATGGAGTTTAAATTGATTTCAGTTTTGTTATAAACCTGCGGTGATCAGCAGTCTTCTTGTGGAGCCGGTGGGATGTACGTCAAGATTGTTGACAATCTTGACGTGAATGATGGAGCTCCACAAAAATACTGCTGAATGCTGCGCATAAAAAAAGGTCTAATAAATATTTACAAGCAAGCTTGCATTATTTATTAGACCTTTTTTTCACCTGCGGTGTTCAGCAGTATTCTTGTGGAGCCGGTGGGATTTGAACCCACGTCCAGACAGGGAATCAATAAGCTTTCTACGTGCTTAGTATTGCTTTTAATTGTCGGGAGAAGGTTAGGCGTAATACATACCACCATTTTCCTTATTTCCTTTATCTCACTGCATTATCGGAACATTAACACAGCCAGTTTACCATTTTGATGCCCTGGCCCTAATCCCGGTAAACGAGGGATTAGGCAGAGCAGCTTGTCCGCACTCCTAGAGTACAGGATTAGGCTAATCCACTTGGTGGATTAAGCTGCAAGCGCATAAGAAGTTTCGCCAGTTAGACGATAGAGAATTGCGTTTTAAGGGACCATTCACAACGCCCTGCATGCTTACCTACCAATCGCTCCTACTGTCGATTCCTGTCGACCCCATATTTAAAGAACTGGAGCAAAGATAACAATCTTTGCTCCAGTTCTTATTTACAAATTTCATCCCGATAGCTATCGGGATACGAATTACGGAGATATTGGCATATTGCCAATAAAAAGGTGGATATTATGTCAGTTGTTATTGTCCCTTTTTAAAATAATCCCAAAGAGGATCGGAGGGAGGCTCAGCAACAATATTTATCTCAACTTTTGTTACTGGATGCTCAAAGGTAATTGCACGGGCATGAAGATGTATGGAACCATTCTCATTACTTCTATTAAATCCATATTTCAAATCACCTTTTATCGGACAACCAATACCAGATAATTGAACACGAATTTGATGGTGACGGCCAGTAATAGGTTTCACCTCAAGCAACGTATAGTTATCCGATTTAGTTAATATTTTGTAATCCAATTCACTAAGTAACGCACCCGCTTTTGGAACCGAAGTCGCATAACTTTTATTTTGCTTTTCGTTTTTCCACAGATAACTAATCAAATGATCAGCTTCTTTCGGTGGAGTGTTTTTCACAACTGCCCAATATGTTTTTTGAAGATCTTTCTCTCTGAATAATTTATTCATGCGTTCAAGACCTTTACTCGTGCGTGCAAAAACAACAATGCCACTAACAGGACGATCGATTCGATGAACAGTGCCTAAAAAAACATCACCAGGCTTATCATATTTTTCCTTGATATAAAGTTTTATACGATCACCAATTGTTTCATCACCAGTTTTATCACCTTGAACAATTTCTCCAGGATGTTTATTTACTACAATAAGATGATTGTCTTCAAATAAAACTTGTACAGGATATTCTTTCTTCATTCAACAATTTTAATCACGCTAAGAGTATTCCGAATTGCTAAATTAATATTGCTCATTCTTATTCGGAAAATCTACCGATTTAACATCTCTAATATAATGCTCCGTTGCCTCTTTGATTTGATCATATAAATTTAAATAGCGACGTAAAAAACGAGGATTGAAATCTTTATTGATCCCTAACATATCGTGCAATACCAATACTTGTCCATCAGTTCCATAACCAGCACCAATACCAATTGTTGGAATTTTAATGTTAGCAGAAACTTCTGTTGCCAGCTTTGCAGGAATTTTTTCAAGTACTAAAGAAAAACATCCTATCGATTCTAATAATTCAGCATCTTCTCTTAATCGTTGCGCTTCTTGTTCTTCTTTGGCTCGAACAACATAAGTTCCAAATTTGTAAATTGATTGTGGTGTTAATCCCAAATGTCCCATCACTGGAACTCCTGCAGAAATAATTCTTTCAACAGCTTCCTTCACTTCTCTTCCACCTTCTAATTTTACACCATGCGCACCCGTTTCCTTCATAATACGAATTGCAGAGTTCAATGCTTCTTTCGAATTACCTTGATAAGAGCCAAATGGAAGATCTACAACAACTAATGCTCTTCGCACAGCCCTAACAACAGATGCAGCATGATAAATCATTTGATCAAGCGTAATGGGTAACGTTGTTTCATGACCGGCCATCACATTACTTGCCGAATCACCAACAAGAATAACGTCCATTCCTGCTTCATCAATAATTTTC
>JANXSD010000021.1 GCA_025352785.1 Bacteroidota bacterium | reverse complement strand
GCAAGCATTAAATCTACTTGAGGATATTTCGATAAAATCTCTCCATTCCAATGCGAAGGATCATGCGAAAGTAAAATATTTACATCGCTATATTTTATATTCTGAGTAGCTTTCTCCATGCTGCCGTATTTGGGAAAACGCAGATGGGTACTCCAATTTTGAACACCAATTAAAGTAATGGTCTCGCCATCTTTTTCTATGATTCTATGTTCATCTAATAAAATATCCCATCCTAAATTTTTTTGCGATTGAATAAGATCATTTAAGTTTTTATGCTTTTCTAATTCACTGTCCCAAATTACATAATCACCATAATCATGATTACCTAATATCGAATAAATCCCATGTTTGGCTTTTAACTGTGCTAATTGAGGAAAATGAGGTACTGCTTCATCATGACGGTTATTCACTAAGTCACCAGTAAAAAACAAGATATCAGGATTCAAGTCATTGACCATCTTAACAGCCTTTTTTAATGGTTCTGTATCAACAAAACTTCCAGTGTGAATATCTGAAATCTGTACGATGCGATAGCCTTCAAAAGCCTTAGGTAAATTGGGTAGTTTTAGTTTTATCGTTTTTACTTGATAATCATACGCACCTTTTGCCATTCCCCACAGAAGTGAAACAAAAGGTATGGAAGCTAACACTAATCCAGTTTTTACTAGAAAATCTGAACGCGTTATTGCGTTACCAACTACATCAGTACCTGGAACTGCTGCAATTGCAGGTGTATTAATTATTTTTGAAAAAGCCCACTTAATAACTCTAAAAATATCGTCGGTTAAGAGGAATACCACAACAAATAATTTCGAAATCATCAATATGAAAATGAATGCGGTAGAATAAGTTCTAAAGGCTTTCGGCCAAAGCTGAAAATCCCAGACAAGGGTTGCAAATAATATCAGTAAACTGAAGGCCGTAAACGACCAATAAACGTAGTTGGTAATTTTTTGACTTTGCTCTGAAGTATTTCTGAATGCGAAGCGGAATGCTTGGAAAACGTATAAATCGATGGCGAGGATTAATAATGCTAGAAGAAGGACGCGTATAAACATGTCTTAATGACGAGATAAGTTTTAGTAAATTGTAAGATTATGATATTTTTAAGGTGCTAAACGGAAAACCCTCCATTCAGAATTCGATAACTCATATAAAAATCGATCATGCAGTCGATTCGGCCGACCTTGCCAGAATTCAATTCTATTTGGACGAATTAGATACCCTCCCCATTGGGGTGGTCGTGGAATCTCGCGGTCTTTGTATAGGTTATTTAATGATGTAATGGCGTCGTCAAGTTCTTGGCGAGATTTTATTAAAGTGCTTTGTGAAGATCCCCAAGCCCCTATCTGACTATCTCTTGGTCTGCTTTTAAAGTACAGATCAGAATCATCTGACGATACTTTCTCCACCTTCCCTTCAATTCGAATTTGACGAGACTGAATCTGCCAGAAAAAATTTAAAGATACATTCGGATTCAACTTCATGTCCATCCCCTTTCTACTCTCATAATTGGTAAAAAAAGTAAAGCCTGATTCATCTACTCCTTTCAATAAAACAATCCGGCTAGAAGGACATTGATCGCTAACAGAAGAAAGAACCATAGCATTTGGTTCAGCAACATTGGCTGTGATAGCCTCTTTCATCCACATCTCAAATTGTTTAATCGGATCCTCGAGAAGCTGATTATCCGAAATAATACCTTTATCGTATTGATGACGAGTATGTTGTAAAAATTCGTTGATATTTTCCATGATCTTAACTCTTTACAAAGGTATTTCGTTCGAAATTAAAAAGCTGTCAATTTTAAAAATGATTTGAATTAAAATCAACCAGTTATCATTAGCAACTAAAATACATTCCTTTAAACCAAACCGTAGTAACAAGAATTACGTATTAATTAAAGAGTTGGCACAGTTTTCGACTTCGCAAAGAAACCAATGTTGTAACATTTACGCATTAAAAATTGAACAATTGATCGTAGGAAATGTTTAACTTATAAAAACAAAGGGCCATGAAAAAACTCATGAAACCTGTACAAGGTAGTCTCTTAGTATCGGAACCATTTCTTCTCGACTCCTATTTCAAACGCGCAGTAGTATTATTAAGTGAGCACGACGAAAAGGGTACTCTTGGGTTTATCTTAAATAAGCCTACTGATGTTAGACTTAATGATGCAGTTGATGATTTTCCTGATTTTGATGTTCCGCTTTATTTTGGAGGTCCAGTAGAAACCGATACACTCTTTTACATCCATACCATCGGACCAATGCTGGAGGGAGCAAAAGAAATAGTACCAGGAATTTGGTGGGGTGGTGATTATGATCAATTAAAATTCTTTATCGACACCAAGCAAATTCGTCCTGATCAAATTCGTTTTTATGCAGGATATTCAGGTTGGGAACCAAAACAACTGGATAGTGAATTAAAGGAGAAATCATGGTTGATCTCTAATGGAAATAAACAATTTACCTTTTTCGATAATCCTCGTACATTATGGAGCCAAGTGCTTCGTACCATGGGAAATGAATATGCAATCCTTGCGAACTTTCCTGAGGATCCAAATCTGAACTAAAATATTGAATTGGGTTTTTAATATAAAACGGGTCGCGCAAGCGGCCTTTTTTATTTAAAGCAACTTGCAAAATTTATCAATAGCCGTATTTACAATTTATAAACATAATTAGGTCAATCTACTTATCCTTGTTCACCAATTCATCTTGAAAAAATTGTTCCGTAGGCAAAGACTATGCAACAATTTTTTAAAATCAACTTGATTAAAAATCACTTTTGTTTTTTAGTGCCTTATTACAAACCTGAAGCCTTTTAATAATTCACCTCGTTCATTCAATAAGGTGCCATAATAAAAACCATCGGCAAACGATGCTATATCAATTTGATTGTTTTTTACTGACGTTGTTGAAGAATAAACCAAATTTATACTATTAAAAATTCGAAGGGTACAAAATTTCTTTGGCTCTTCTGGTAAGATAATATTAAGGATATTGGAAGCAGGATTAGGATATAATAGCAATTCATAACTACTTACTCCAACTTGGTTGTTCACATAAAGAATGACGGGATTTGCAATCAATGTTGTTGTTGTATTTGTGTTTATTGGAAGGTTGAAATCGAAATAAATATTTGCTGTATTGGTGATAGCCTCTCCAATTGTTAATCCTTTTTTACATTTGATAGAGTACTTTACTAATCCATGACTATTTGGTTCATCGGTACTTGACGCAGGAAGATTAATATTGTCGAATACAAATTCTATTCTTCCCTGTCCTGTGATACTCCATTTTATTGGATGGCTAGAACTTATTAATTTAAATGTAGATACATCAAGTAATGGACTTAGTGTATCTACAACGTGAATAAATGAAGCTGGGAAATTACCTGTATTTTGGAAGCGAACTATAAACTCAAGCTCTTCATCGTTTTGCAGTTGTTGCGGAGAAAAATAATTTCCTTGAACACATTGTTTGTCATTCGGGTCAAACGAACCAATTACATTACTATTTAATTCATAAGTATTATTTGAAGGAAAAGTATCAGTAACAGATGGTATTACTGAGGCGATACATTGAATTGTATCTCCTAATAAAGTTGGTATTGGAGTGGTAATGGTTATCGAAATTCCCTTAGAAGAATTAAATGGTAATGAGTCAACATTCCATGTTAAAAGGTTTCCATTTACACTTGTTGGAGTAGGTGATGCAGAGTCATACTGTAGTTTTGCATCAAGTTGTAGATTAACAATCGAAGATTGATTGATAGATCCCTCATTTCGAACAGTAAGTATCATGTTAGTTTGAAAACCTGGACGAAATATACTAATATTAGTAAGATCTACGCTGAAATCACTTACTGAAATAGGAAATGTAACAGCAAAATTATAATTCTGAACTGTAGTTCCTGGTGTTATGTAATACGAAGGATTTGTGTTGCAGAAAAAAGGAAGGACCGGAGATAGTGTATCGGCAGTTACATCATAAGTTAAAATATAGTGACCTGTAGAATCGGTAGTTGCATACATTGAGTTTGTTGTTAGCTTTAAAACAACACCTTTAATTCCTAATTCACCAGCATCCTGAATATTATTGTTATTTAGATCGTTGAATACAACACCAGAAATTGTTTCCAACGTGCCGCTTCTCGCCCATACACTATTGTAATAGCTTCCACAATATAGTTTGCTATTTAGTGAAGTCAATCCACCTCTAGCATAAAATGGGGGAGGTGTTTGAATTGGCGCCCAGGTAACCCCATTATCATTTGAAATATAAACACCATAAGCACCACAAGTGGCTGCCCATATATTATTAACTAAAATAAAATTATAGGCAGTAGTAACTGGTAGCGTGGATGGAGCATAAGCATTCCATGTAAGCCCTGCATCATTTGAAATAAACATTCCCACTCTTCCACTAACAATAATGGAAGAACCTAAATTATACAACTTGTTTGAATTACTACTACCAGTCGACCAAAAACAAAACATTTCAGTCCAAACATTGCTTATTGTATCATATTTAAAAACAAAACCACCGTTTGTAACCACCCATAATTGTCCGGTAATATTTGCAATATATCCAGAGAATTCAGAAATGCTATTACAGCTAGTACCAAAACTCCACTTGGGAATTGTATCCCAAGTTACGCCTAAATCATTACTCCTGAAAATTCGATCTTTTGAAGAGTATAAAGTACTTCCAATAAATTCAATTGAAGTTGGTGAATACCAGCCGGCTCCAACTGGTGCA
>JANXSD010000181.1 GCA_025352785.1 Bacteroidota bacterium | reverse complement strand
GAAATAGCAAACGTTGAAGCACAGTTGATGTCGGCTGGTGCAGTGAGTGTTCAAAAATAGAAACAGTAAATATTTTACCCTAGAAATCTGGGATATGAATAAAACCTTAGTACTTCTTTGCGCAATGATCGTGTCAGGCATCACGCTGATGACCTCTTGCAGTAAGGATTCTAAAAAAGCCGGCTTAGAGTATATGCCCGATATGTACCGATCACCTTCTTACGAAGTGTATTCACCGAATCCATTGTTTAAGGATAGCATGAGTATGCGACTACCGGTAGAGGGTACCATTCCCACTAACTTTGTTTTCTTCGATTATCCGAATACAACAGAGGGTTATGAAGCGGCTAGTCGTGATGTGAAAAACCCATTGGAAAGCAATCCTGAAAATTTAGCTGAAGGAAAAAGACTGTTTGAAATATTCTGTGTTCATTGTCATGGAAGCAAAGGACAAGGCGATGGAAGTATTGTTGCATTGGGCAAGTTTCCACCCCCTCCCTCGTATTCTAAAGGAGCATCTTCACGTGGAGGATTAATGAAAGAACTTACCGATGGTAAAATTTATCATACGATTACTTACGGAGTAAATTTGATGGGTTCGCATGCCTCACAATTAAATCCTACAGAACGTTGGAAAGTGGTTCAATACATTCATGAATTACAACATGATGGAGAACCAATAACTGCAACTGCGGATAGTACAAAAGCAACAACAGATCCTGCCAAGGCGACAGCCCTGGTTAAATAAAATAGTATCTACCACGATTTATTAAATAATGGGACATCATTCACACGATATAGAGGTAACGAGCACTTCGCCTTACGAATTCAAGAGCAGAAACCGAATGATAGCAGGAGCTATGATTATCATTGGTGTAATTGCTATTGCTGCTCAATTTGCAACTCATCACGAACAAACGTGGGCAAATTTGCTCATGAACAATTTTATGTTCCTAGCCTTCGGACTAGGAGCTACCTTCTTTCTTGCTTTGCAATACGTAGCAGAAGTAGGATGGAGTACCGTAATCAAACGTCAACTTGAGGCTATTGGATTAGTACTTCCTGTTGCAGGAGTGATCATGGTTCTCATATTTTTCTTTGGTGGAAGTCATTTATACCATTGGATGGATGTTGGCATTACTGATCCTAAAGCAGCGAACTACGATAAAATTATTGCAGGAAAAAGTGCTTATTTAAATGCTCCATTCTTTTGGGTGAGAGTAGTTTTGTATTTCTGCATTTGGTCATACGGTATTAGGATATTGCGTAAAAATTCTTTGTTAATGGATCAAGGTAATTCAACAGCAATATGGAAAAAGACACGTCGTTTTTCTTGCGGATTTCTTGTATTATTTGCTGTAACAGAATCAACAATGGCTTGGGATTTTATCATGTCGATTGAAACACATTGGTACAGTACGTTATTTGGATGGTACACTTTCGCTGGAATATTTATCCTCGGTTTAATTGGATTAGCATTCACCGTTACCTATCTAAAATCAAAGGGATATTTACAAGAAGTTACAGAGCATCACTTACATGATATTGGTAAATTCATTTTCGCTTTCAGTATATTCTGGACTTATTTATGGTTTTGTCAGTTTATGTTAATTTGGTATTCAAATATTCCAGAAGAGATTACTTATTTCATGTTACGTCAAGATCATTATCGTGGACTTTGGCTAGGATCATTCTTTATCAATTTCATTTGTCCGTTTGTGATATTAATGTCGCGTGATTCGAAACGTAAACCGCGATTAATTATGGCGATGTGTATTTTGTTATTCATTGGTCATTGGTTTGATACGTACATCATGGTGATTCCGGGATCGATGGTAAATATTTCTCATCATGCAGTAGAAGGTTCTGCGATGGTATTCGGTACAATTACTTGGATGGAAATAGGAACCACAATTGGATTTCTTGGATTACTAATTTATCTCGTTCAGCATTATCTCAGTAAAGCACCATTAGTCATTAAAAATGATCCATTGATGGAAGAGAGTCTTCATCATGCGATCTAATTATTTCAATATTATAAATCAGAATTCTTCAATATTAAACTTGATATGAATCTCTTGCTACTACTTATTATCATTTTCAGTATCCTGGTGCTCGTGCGACTAGCTAATGTAGCCCAGTTGGCAGCAAAGCTTTCGGATGAAAGCGAAGAAGAGGAACAGGACAACGACAATCGCATGAATGGCATTGGATTGATGATCTTTCTTTGGGGAGGTTTGATATTGATGGTTTACATGATTTTCCGCTACAAAGCATACATGCTTCCAGTATCTGCATCGGAGCATGGTGTTCAGATCGACAAATTGATGAATACAAACTGGGTTGTATTATTTATCGTTTTCGTTATTACACAAGTATTATTATTTTCTTTTGCCTTCAAATACAGATTCAACAAAGAGCGTCGTGCATTTTTCTTTCATGACAATAATAAGCTAGAAGTAATTTGGACTATCATCCCAACAATAGTACTTGCAGCATTAATCACTACAGGATTGTCAGAATGGAGTAACATCACAGATTATGCGAAGCGAAAGGAAGGATTGTTGATTCAAGTTTATGGAAAGCAATTCGATTGGACAGTGCGTTATGCTGGGAAAGACAATAAATTAGGTGAGTCCTATTTTAGAAGAATTAACGATACCAATCCATTAGGTGTTGATTCATTAGATGTAAATTCGAATGACGATTTAACAGCACGTGAAATGTATTTACCTGTTGGTGTTCCTATTGAGTTAGCCATCAATTCGCGCGATGTAATTCACAGTGTTTATCTTCCTCACTTTAGAGTACAGATGAACGCCGTTCCTGGCATGACAACACGATTTAGTTTTAAGCCCACGATTACTACGGCTAAGATGCGTGAAATTACAGGGAATCCTAAGTTTGATTATATCTTACTTTGCAATAAGATTTGCGGAGTAGCACATTATAATATGAATATGAAAGTGGTAGTAGTGGAGCCTGCTGATTTTAAAGAATGGTTGAAGTCACAAAAGCCATTATTTGAAAACACAGTAGTAGCAGCGGCACCTGCAACACGAACAGTTTCAGAAAAACCAAACGAAAAGAAAATTGTTGCATTAAAATAACAAGATTATTTTTTTGTGAAATTTAGCGTTCGTCATAAATTAGAAAGTAGAAAAAACAATTAATCACATGGAAGTGAATCAGCATAGCAGCGAGGCACACGTCACCGAAACGGACGATCACGCTCACGGCCATGCCCACCACGATGATCATCATGATCATGTAGAGAATTTCTGGACTAAGTATTTGTTTACCACAGATCACAAAATGATCTCTAAACAATTTCTTGTTACAGCAATCGGGATGGCATTTATTGCGATGTTTATGTCGCTCATTTTTCGTTTACAGTTAGCTTGGCCTGACACTAAATTTCCTTTCCTTGAAGGGTTTTTAGGCAAGTGGGCAAAGGACGGTGTTCTCGATCCAGGATTTTATCTGGCATTGGTAACTATCCACGGAACCATCATGGTATTCTTTGTACTTACAGGTGGATTAAGTGGCACGTTTTCCAACTTACTCATTCCTCTGCAAGTAGGAGCGCGTGATATGGCATCTGGGGTACTGAATATGTTGTCTTTTTGGTTCTTTGCTGTTTCAAGTGCCGTAATGCTTTCCTCCTTATTCATTGAAACCGGACCAGCATCAGCAGGATGGACAGTTTATCCTCCATTAAGTGCATTGCCACAAGCAATTCCGGGTTCGGGATTAGGAATGACCTTATGGTTGATCTCGATGGTATTGTTCATTGCTTCTGCATTGTTAGGAGGTATCAATTACATAGCAACTGTTCTTAACTTACGTACTAAGGGAATGTCGATGACACGATTGCCACTAACAATATGGGCATTCTTAGTTACTGCAATCCTTGGGGTACTTTCTTTCCCTGTATTATTCGCAGCATCCTTATTATTAGTGATGGACAGAAGCTTCGGAACGAGTTTTTACTTGAGTGATATCTTCATCGACGGAGCACCATTGGAGCACGTAGGAGGATCGCCCGTATTGTTCCAGCATTTATTCTGGTTTTTGGGTCACCCTGAAGTGTACATCGTGTTATTACCTGCATTAGGTTTAGCCTCAGAAGTAATTTCAACAAACGCACGTAAGCCCATCTTCGGTTACAAAGCGATGATCGGATCGATATTAGTAATTGCATTCTTATCGTTCATCGTTTGGGGTCATCACATGTTTATCACAGGGATGAATCCTTTCCTTGGATCAGTATTCGTATTTACAACGTTATTGATTGCGATTCCATCGGCAGTAAAAGTGTTTAACTACATCACCACTTTGTGGAGAGGAAATTTACAGTTCACTCCGCAAATGTTATTCGCAATTGGGTTAGTATCATTCTTTATTTCTGGAGGATTAACAGGAATTATTCTTGGTGATTCAGCATTAGATATTAACGTGCATGATACGTACTTTGTAGTGGCACATTTCCATATTGTAATGGGATCATCAGCCATCTTTGGAATGTTTGCCGGTGTATACCATTGGTTTCCGAAAATGTATGGTAGAATGATGAATAAGAAGCTTGGATATATTCACTTTTGGATGACGATTGTTAGCGTTTATGGTGTGTTCTTCCCAATGCATTTCTTAGGACTTGCAGGTGTACCTCGTCGATATTATGCTAACACAGCTTATGAAGGATTCTCCCAGTTAATTAACATCAATCAACTGATTACTGTATTTGCAATTCTTGGTGGTATCGCACAATTTATTTTTGCCTTTAACTTCTTCTATA
This sequence comes from Bacteroidota bacterium, assembly GCA_025352785.1. Taxonomy (GTDB): domain Bacteria; phylum Bacteroidota; class Bacteroidia; order AKYH767-A; family OLB10; genus JANXSD01. The sequence goes on along the minus strand of JANXSD010000181.1, from coordinate 6,628 downwards.
GCATTTGGAGAGGGAAACGTGCAACACAAAATCCTTGGAAATCGAATACGCTTGAATGGACTACACCGGTTGAGCATCTTCATGGTAACTGGCCTGGTGAAATTCCTGAAGTACATCGTTGGCCTTATGATTACGGTAAGCCAGGATCGAAGGAAGATTTCATCCCGCAAACAATTCCGTATTCAGAAACACCGGAAAGTAATACGCCTGATGATCTGAAACATTGATCCTAACCTAATTTATATTTAAAGCCCTGAAGTTTTTTACTTCAGGGCTTTTTTGATCTGATCATGTCATCAAAATAATATTTTCATCACAATATTATTTTCATCACAATATTATTTTCATCAAAATAATATTTTCATCACAATAATAATTTCATCTCAATAATCATGTCATCCCTTCGGGATTTTTTGGATGGGAATTTTTTTTTCATCGGGATTTTTTGGATGGTGATTTTTTTCATCGGGTTTTTTTGGATATTTTATATTAGCACAATGGTGCTTGTAATGCTACTACTGATTATTTTAGCAGATTATGAAAAGTTTGGAAAACAGTTTAGCATTTGCGCAACATCAAGATGATGCGGATGAATTATCATCTTTCAGAAATCGTTTTCATATTCCGTTACATCATGGAAAGCCTTGCATTTATTTTTGTGGGAACTCACTAGGATTGCAACCAAAGAAAACTGCTGAATATGTCAATCAAGAGTTGAAAGACTGGGCTGAACTTGGCGTTGAAGGGCATTTTAAGAAGGATACCGGATGGTTTGCATATCATGAACTATTACGGAAACCAATCGCAAATTTAGTGGGCGCAAAACCTTTAGAAGTTGTTGTGATGAATCATTTAACAGTGAACTTGCATTTGTTGATGGTTTCATTTTATCGTCCTACGGAAACACGATATAAAATTATTTGTGAAGGTGGCGCATTTCCCTCTGATCGTTACGCTTTACAATCGCAAATAAAATTTCATGGATATGATCCCACTGATGCATTGGTGGAATTACAGCCAAGTGAAGGTGAAGAGATAATTCGTCATGAAGACATTTTGAAAGCAATTGCAGATTGTGGTGATTCTTTGGCATTAGTCATGTTTGGTGGTGTGCATTATTTCACAGGACAAGTTTTAGATATGTCATCGATTACAAAAGCTGCGCATGCAGTTGGTGCGTATGCAGGTTTTGATTTAGCGCATGCGATGGGAAACATTAAAATGTCATTACATGATTGGGATGTTGATTTTGCTGCATGGTGTTCTTATAAATATTTGAATGGAGGTCCGGGCACTGTCGGTGGAATTTATGTTCATGAGCGCCATGCTACTAACAAAGAGTTGCCTCGATTCGCAGGTTGGTGGGGAAATGATCCAGCAGTACGTTTTAAAATGCCACATCAATTTGTTCCTGTTGCTACAGCAGATAGTTGGCAATTGAGTAATGCACCCATATTACCGATGGCAGCATTGCGTGCATCATTAGAATTATTCGAAGAAGCAGGAATAAATCGTTTAACAACAAAAAGTTTAGCGTTAACAACCTATTTACTTTTTGTAATTCGCAATGTGTTGACGAAAAAAAATATGGAAGATCTCATTCAAATATTAACACCGTTTGAATCACAAAAAAGTGGCTGTCAGTTGTCGTTACAATTTAGTGTAAACGGGAGAGCAATTTTTGATCATATAACAAATGCAGGTGTCATTGCTGATTGGCGCGAACCAGATCAGGAAGGAAGAGGAAGTGGTGTGATACGTATCGCTCCAGTGCCGTTGTACAATTCGTTTGAAGATGTTTTTAATTTTGGAGAATTGTTGAAAGGAGCAATTTAATTGCGAGATGTTTTTAAAGAAATTTATTGAGATTTATGTTGGAGTTTTTAAGTGAGATATAATTAAATAAATTAGCTCTCGTTTGATAAACAGCGCCTTAAAAAAATGTTTGAAGGAAGGCAATATATTGCAATTAGTTTGTATTGGTGTATTGTGGTTTTCTAAGCAATTTCAGTTAGGACAAGGTAATGAACTATTCAAGGTGGAATCAAGAAAATAAAGTTTTCTCTATTGCTTTATTTCTTTCCTTTGTAGGAAACCTCAATTTGAAAGTCAGGTCGTTTTATGCTGTTTGCTGCCTCATAATACCAATTGCCAATATGTTTTAGTTCAAAGATGCGATGTAATTTTTTATCAAGACGATTTTAAAAAATCGTTGCATAGCCTTTGCCTACGAAACTATTTTTTTAAGAAGTATTGATGAAAAAGGACAAGTAGATTAGGCTAAAACATATTGGCAGTTGGTATAACAGTATATTTATGATGGAAGAGGCTGCGTGGTTACGTTTATTGTCTTCAGGAGACAGTTCTGCATTTAATGTGCTGGTTAAACGTTATGGGCAAAGAGTAATCAACACTTGTTTTCGCTTTCTATTAGATAAGCAAGATGCAGAAGATATATCGCAGGAAGTTTTTATTGAAGTCTTCCATTCTATCAAATTTTTTCGAGCTGATGCAAAACTTTCGACATGGATTTACCGGATTGCAGTCACTAAATGTTTAGATGAAATAAAGAAGCGCAATCGCAAAAAACGTATCACTTCAATGGGGAAAATGCTTCATTTAGATGAAATAGCAAATTGGATTGCCGGTGGAGCAATGCCAGACAAACAAATACAGGAACAAGAAAAAATGAAAGAAGTGATGGAAGCATTAAATACGTTGCCGGATAGTCAAAGGGTTGCTTTTACATTGAGTAAAATTAATGGTTATACCAATGCTGAAATTGCTGAAATCATGAATACCAACACCATTGCCATTGAATCATTGGTATACCGAGCTAAAAAGAAAATTGGAATAGTATTAGAAATGATAATTAAAGCATAATTTTCTAAATAAGTGCCAGAACATGAAATATTAATCGTCAAACAAAATAACAACAATGAAAAAACAAGAATTAAATAATAGAGCGAGTCGGGCACTTCATGAATTTGATTCAATGGAAAATCTTCAGCCTTCAGCTGAATGGCATGATTCATTGATGGAAAAATTAGCAGTTGTTAAGCCAAATTCAATCGCAACCTATTCTTCTTCAAAGTTAGCCATATTAATATTTTTTGTTCTTATGACTAACATCGGTTTTGTTTTTAAAACAGTAAGGAATGATTCACAACAAATCCCTCGTAGGGCTAATGAATTACAATTGATTTCAAAGGAACTATTGATTAATTCAAGTCCAATAAATAATTAAGTTATGGATATTTTTGCACAAAAAAAATTATTAGGTCGCTTAGTCATACTTCTTACCGCATTGAATTTAGTTTCAATCGGTATTTTTTTATGGAAAGATTCCTTACATCACCACGAACCGGAATTGTTTCCTTCCCATTCTGAATATCGTGATGTCTCTATTGTTTTGAAGAAAGAATTAAACCTATCAGATATACAGGTTGAACAAATTAAAAATCTTCGTATAGATATTTTTGAAAAGGAAAAATCATTGGCATCAACTATTCGTGATCAAAGAGATTCTATAAACGCAGCTATGTTTAATAAAGTAACAAATGAAGAAGAAGTAAAAGCATTAGCGAAAAGCGTTGCCGATAAAGAGTATCAAATGGAGCTGTTGAGAATAGATCAAGCGCAACAACTGAAAGCTCTTTGTACTCCCGAACAGTTAGAAAAATTTAAAGATTTAGTGTTGGAAATTCGTGATTACTTCAGACCAGATAATCAAATCAAAAAGGCAAGAAAAATATAATTGCGAAAATAGCTAACAATTTATTATTAGCAATATTGATTATTATTTTTAGCGAATATTCATCAGCGCAAACATTCAATATTGTTTTGGGAAGACCAACAGATGTTTACATCACTGCAAACATCTCGTTCGATTACAATGCAGATTAGTATTTGCAAAATGGTATTGTGTCGTGCGGTTATACGAACAGTACAGCAATGTCTACCAACTCAACCAACATACCTGGCCAACGGAATATGCAAAACTTATTTCCTGATACTAAATTGTAGTACCGTCTATGTTCCCGTTCATCAGAAGGCGGTGCAAAAAATAATTTATTTAATGTGCCAGAAATAAATAATAGTGTCTTCTAATGTAAAAGTATTCATAAATTATATAACCCAATAAAAAACCATGTGAACCTTGAAAGGCTCATGAATACTAAAAGGGTAAAATCATAAAACATGCATAAAAACATACTTCGTGGCTTGATTGTAGTCATCTCATTAGTGCTAACAAACAATGTTAATGCGCAATACAATTCACTTTGGATTCCCGACACTATATCAGGAACGAATTTTAATTTGACACTTAATGACACTTTTGCACAATTACGATCAGGCAATCAAACAATAACAGCAGGAATTAACGGAAGTAGGTTTTGGGGGCCCACTTTAATTTTTAACCAAGGTGATACGGTGCATATGAATGTGCAGAATAATCTGAACGACTCAACAACTATTCACTGGCATGGAATGCACTTGCCTGCTGTGATGGATGGCGGACCTCATCAAGTAATTCCGCCAGGTACAATTTGGCAACCTTACTGGAGAGTAACTAATAACGCAGCTACCTATTGGTATCATCCGCATTTGCATAACATGACAATGGAACATCTTACAAAAGGACTTGGCGGATTTATTATTGTTAGGGACCCGATAGAAGCAGCATTGATCTTGCCACGAGCTTATGGAGTTGATGACATTCCAATAGTGTTAACCAGCAGAGGTTACGATGCAACGAATCAATTTACTGTAACAAATAATTTAAATATAAGTGAGTATGGAGATTACATGTTAACTAACGGCACTCCCAGTGCACAGGTAAGTTTGCCCAAACAATATGTTCGGTTACGAATTTTAAATGCTGAAATTGAACGAGGATACAATTTAGGATTTAGTGATAACAGAACCTTTTACATTATTACTAATGACGGTGGTTTGCTTAATGCTCCTGTTGCTGTTACTAGAGTGAAATTGATGGTTGGTGAACGCATTGAAATATTAGTTGACTTTAGCGCCGATGTTGTTGGTTCAAGTTTAGATTTAAAAGCATTTAATACCGGTCAAGTATTTGGATTTCCAGGTGCAGAGCCTCAGCAAAGCGGATTAAATGGAAGTTTATTAAACAATCATGACTTTGGAGTTTTGCATATCAATGTTGCAGCAACAACTGCAAATCCTGTTACAACCATGCCTGCAACGCTTGCTAATAACACTTATTGGACAGCGGCAAATGCAACAGTAAATAGGACAATAAATGTTACGCCAGGGACTGGAATTGGTTTGTCGGAATTTGCTTTTGATAATACTGCTTTTGCTTTAAACACAATTAATAAAACAGTAAGCGTAAATACAATTGAAGAATGGACAATTGTAAATAGCAATATTTTTAGTCATGCCTTTCACATTCACGATGTGCAATTTAAAATTGTTGCGCGGAATGGAAGTGCAAGTGGAGTAGGGAGTTACGAATCAGGTTGGAAAGATGATGTGTATTTACCAAAAGGAGGATCCGTTTCGTTTGTTGCGAAGTTTGATGATTACTCTGATCCTATTCATCCGTTTATGTATCACTGTCATTTTTCAAATCATGAAGATGGTGGCATGATGGGACAATTTGTAGTTACAGGAAATGCAACTGAAATTAACGAGCCAACACAAGAACCAAAAGATTTTTCTATCTATCCCAATCCTGCAAACAATAAATTATTCATCACTTTTGATGATCCGACCATGCAGGCATATTACATTAAAATTAATAATGCAGCAGGTAAAACTATTTATATGCTGCCGCGCCCTCAATTGCAAAATGGAATTGACATTAGCAATTTGGCAGCTGGGATTTATGTAATGCAGTTAACAGATGAAAAAACAAAACTAACGATAACCAAGAAATTCATCCGACAATAAATAAACATGAAAAAATCAATTATAATATATTTATTATTCCTTGTTGTGTTATCTGCTCAAGCACAGCAAACAGTAGGATTATTTACAAAAAATGCAGGCTCGTTAGATGGATATGTATTGTTTGCTCCAATACGTGCTGACACCACTTACCTTATTGATAAATGTGGCAAAAATATTCATCAATGGGCAAGTCCTAAAAATCCGGGTATGTCGGTTTATTTACTTCCCGATGGAAGTTTATTAAGAAGTGAAAAAATTCAGAACGCTGCATTTAACGGTCAAGGTTCTGCAGGAGGAATGATTGAAAAATACGATTGGAATAATAATTTATTATGGTCTTATACAATTTCTTCCACTACTGAAATTCAAAACCATGATATTTGTCCTTTGCCGAATGGAAATATTATAGTAGCAATATGGACGAGTTACACTTCTGCACAAGCAATAGCCGCAGGAAGAAATCCTGCTCTTGTTGGTAATACTTTGTGGAGTGCAAAATTAGAAGAGATACAACCTGTTGGTGCTACAGGAGGAAACATTGTTTGGCAGTGGAATCTTTTTGACCATCTTGTTCAAGATTATGATTCAACAAAAACAAATTACGGTGTAGTATCTAACCACCCTGAACTTCTTAATATTAATTTTAATGGTACCAATACTGCCACACAGGTTGACTGGATACATTTAAATTCGGTTACTT
>JANXSD010000122.1 GCA_025352785.1 Bacteroidota bacterium | reverse complement strand
TGCTGATGTAACTTGTTTTGGTGGAACCAATGGAAGTGCAAGTATTAATGTTGCAAATGGATTAGCACCATTCGTGTATCAATGGTCACCAAATGTTAGCGTAGGAAATTCTGCTACCAATTTATCTCAAGGAAATTATACAGTTACTGTAACCGATGCGAATAGTTGTTCATCTATTTTAACTATTTTAATTAACGAACCATCGCCTCTAATTTTATCACAAGGGTTTTTAACCGATGTAAAATGCAACGGTGGAAGTAATGGAAGTGCGCAAGTAAATGTAAGTGGAGGAGTATCTCCCTATGCATTTTTATGGTCGGATGGAAGTTTAGGAAATACTGCAACCAATTTATCGCAAGGAAATTTTACAGTTACAGTAACGGATGCCAACAATTGTTCAGCACAACTTATTTTTAATATCACTGAACCAAATGTATTAGCATTAAATCTTATTACTACTACAAATGTAAGTTGTAATGGAGGTAATGATGGATTACTTAATGTAAATGCAGTTGGTGGAACTCCCGCATATAATTTTTTATGGTCGAATGGAAATTTAACAGCGAACAACATAAATTTATCGAAAGGAAATTATACCGTTACTGTTACTGATCAAAACGGTTGCACGACTTTACTTACATCAATCATTACAGAACCCTTACCACTTACACTTACACTTGTTTCACAAACTGATGTAAGTTGTAATGGAGAAAATACGGGTATCATAAATTTAATTGCAGCAGGAGGAACATCTCCTTACAGTTATTCATGGTCGGCATCAGGAAGTATTACGAACTCATCATCCAATTTAATTGCAGGACCCTATACAACAACACTAACTGATAACAAAGGTTGCACTGCAACAATTACAAATACAATTATTGAACCTTCTCTTCTAACACTTTCTATTAATTCCTTTTCAGATGTGTCATGTAGTGGAGGAACGAATGGATCTATTCAATTAACTACGAATGGTGGCATTTCTGCGTATAATTATCAGTGGAGTAATGGCGTTTCAAATTCCTCTTCTGCTTTCAATCTTGCAACTGGTACATACACCATCACTGTTACGGATCAAAATGGATGTACTAAATTACTTAGTCAATTTATTGATGAGCCACTTCCATTACAAACAATTTTAAATATTACAGATGCAACATGTTTTGGAGATGCAACGGGTAGTGCAACAGTAATTGTTAATGGAGGCGTTCCTCCTTATACATATGCATGGTTTCCTGGAGGATCAATTACTGCTTCAGCAACAAATTTAATTGCAGGGAATTACACAGTAACAATCACAGATCAAAATGCTTGTACTACTCAAGCCGTTGCTATAATAAATCAACCTACAGCAATTCAATTAGCCACTGGAAATACTCCCGCAAGTTGTGGTATCACAAATGGAAGTGTAAATGTTGTTGCAAATGGTGGAGCTGGTAATTATATTTATTTATGGAATACGAATGCTATTACGGATAATGTTACGAATCTAGGCGCTGGTTCTTATACTGTAACTGTTACAGATCAAAGTGGATGTTCTGCAAATGCAAATGCTAATGTAAATAATTTAGGTGGACCGAACATTGCAATTGCATCAAGTACTGATGTAAATTGTTTTGGTGGTAATGATGGTGCTGCACAAGTGACTATTATTTCCGGTAATGGTCCATATATCATCAATTGGCTTCCTTCTGGTGGAAGTACAATAAATGCTACTTCATTAGGTGCAGGAAATTATAGTGTTAATGTTACAGACGCTAATGGTTGTACTGCTTCTTCCCCTGTTGTAATCAATCAACCAACAGCATTAAATATTATTTCAAATTCAATAACGGCGCATTGCAATCAGGCTGATGGATCATCTACAACATTAGTAAATGGCGGTGTTTCTCCTTACGCTTTTGTTTGGTCAAATAGTGTTTCAACAATTAACAATGCTTCCAATTTACTTGCAGGAAATTATACAGTAACAGTTACGGATGCAAATAATTGTTCGACTTCGACTCAAGATATCATTCCAAATTCAACCGGACCTATTGCAATCATTGGAGTTACCACGGATGTTACTTGTTTTGCGCTTACTGATGGAAGTACCTCTGTAAATGTAAATGGTGGAGTTGGTCCTTATGCTTATTTATGGTCGAATGGGGCACTTATAAATTCAGCAAGCGGACTTAGTTCAGGAAGTTATACGGTTACTGTAACGGATGCTTTTGGATGTACAACAATTGCATCAACAACTATTTCACAACCAACACAACTCATTTTAAATACCAACAACACAACTGCAACATGCGGATCAGCAAATGGTACAGCGCAAGTAAATGTTGTTGGAGGAACGAGTCCCTATAATTTTAGTTGGTCATCCGGTGGAAGTATTTCTTCAAATACAATCAATCTTACAGCAGGTTCATATACTGTAACTGTTACTGATACCAAAGGTTGTTCAGCAACAGATAACACAATAGTTGCAAATGCAGGTGGGCCTATGTTAGCTCAAGGAGCAATTACAAATGTGAGTTGCTTTGGTGGATCGAATGGAACTGCAATAGTTAATGTTGTTTCGGGAATTGCTCCCTATCAATTTAGTTGGTCGCCTACAGGAGGAAATGCAGCAACAGGAGTTGGATTAAGTATGGGAAATAATTCAGTAACAGTTACCGATGCAAATGGATGTAATTCTAATTTAAACTTTTTTATTACTGAACCAACTGCATTGCTAGTAAATAATCTTACAACAGATGTTGCATGCAACGGTGGTGCTGATGGCACTGCAAGTATTGATGCATTAGGTGGAACAATGCCTTATGTGTATGATTGGAATCCTGGTGGAATTCAATCAGCAAATAGAGCAAGCTTACCAGCTGGAAATTATACAGTAACGGTAACGGATGCGTTGGGATGTTCTGCACAAACTGTAGCAATAGTAAATCAGCCAACAGCAGTAATTTACAATGCAATTATTAATGATGAAAATTGTAATGGTGATGCAAATGGAAATATCAATTTGAATGTAAATGGTGGAATCATTCCATATACTTTTTCGTGGAGTAACGGTGTGACAGGAAATTCTTCCATCAACAATCTTGTTGCAGGAATTTATACTGTAACAGTTAGTGATAACAATGGATGTACCAGTAGTAGTACTCATCAAATAAATCAACCAAATGCAATTAGTATTCTTCCTGCGAATATTCCTGCAACATGTGGTACCGCAAATGGATCTGCGAATGTGAATGTAAACGGCGGAACAGGTACGTTAAATTATCAATGGTCGAATGGAGCAAGCATCACGAATAGTATTTCAAATGTTGTTGCAGGAACCTATACTGTAACCGTAACCGATCAAAGTGGTTGTACTTCATTCGCACCAGTTGCAATTCCAAATTTAGGTGGACCAACTGCAAGTATTAGTGCAACAAACAATGTAACTTGTAATGGTGGAAACAATGGTGATGCAACAGTAAATGTTTCTGCTGGTATCGGACCATTTCAATTTGTTTGGATTCCCTCTGGAGGAAATGCTGCAACGGCGAACGGACTTAGAGCAGGAAATTACACAGTAGAAGTTCATGATGTTAATAATTGTATCTCTGTAATTCCTATACAAATAACTGAACCGAATGCTTTAGGAATTGTTTTAAATATTTCACCAGCTACGTGTGGAAATCCAAATGGAAATACCAGTGCTGTTGTGAATGGAGGTACTGGAGCTTATACCTACACTTGGAGTAATGGAATTACAGGAATTGCAACCATCAATAATCTCACAGCAAATGCCTATTCAATTACTATTACAGATGCGAATGGTTGCACATTAAATCAAAACTTTTTGGTGCCTGCAGTAGGTGGACCAACTGTAAATATTGCAACTAATAATCCAGCTTCATGTTATGCTGTTGCAGATGGTTCAGCTTCCATTCAAGTGGTTGCTGGTGTTGCCCCATTTATTTATTCATGGTTTCCTACTGGTGGATCTGCAGATAATGCATCGAATCTTCTTGCTGGTAATTATACGGTAACTGTTACAGATGCGAATGGTTGTGGTACACCTCAAAACATTGTAATAAATCAGCCAACACAAATACAACTTAATATTGTTTTACAACCTGCAACTTGTGGAAGTGCGAATGGATCAGCAACAGTACAAGTGAATGGCGGAAATCCGGCGTATGCTTTTGCGTGGTCGAATGGTGCGAGTGTTAATCAACTACTAAATTTAACTGCTGGAAACTATTCTGCAACGGTTACGGATCAAAATGGATGTACTGCACAAATTCTTGCTCAAGTACAAAATGCTAACGGGCCTGCAATTTCCATTGCATCACATCAAGATGTAAGCTGTAAATCAGGAAATGATGGATCAATTACGGTAGGCATTTTAGGAGGAGTTGGTGTTATCAATTACCAATGGAATACTGGAGCAAGTGGTGCAACAGTAAATAATTTATCAGCAGGAAATTATACAATTACAGCAACTGATATTAATGGTTGTAGTAGTTTAATTGTTGCAACAATCAATGAGCCTACAGCATTACAAACAAATATAATTGTAAATTCATCCACTTGTGGAAATGCAAATGGTTCCATAAATGTAATTGCAAATGGAGGTAGTAATGGCTATCAATACAATTGGAGTAATGGTGCAATAAATTCTTCTCAAAATAATATTTCATCAGGGACTTATACTGTTACTATCACTGACGCTAAAGGTTGTACAATAAAAGATTTTTCAACTGTAAATAATATTGCTGGTCCTTCCTTAGCTGTAAGTAATACAACTAATGCAAATTGTTATGGAGGTAATGATGGAACTGCTTTAGTGAATGCGCAAAATGGAACTTCACCATACGTGTATAGTTGGTCTTCATCTGCGGGAAGTGCAGCAAATGCAAATGGTTTATCAGCAGGGAATTATTCTGTTACCGTTACTGATGCAAATGGATGTACTTCTATTACATCCGTACAAATAAATCAACCAACACAAATACAATTACAACCATCAAGTACCTCTTCAAGTTGTAATGCATCAAATGGAACAGCCTCTGTTTTAGCAAATGGAGGTACTGGTACCTATCAATACAACTGGAGCAATGGTTCACTAACAAATAATGCTACAAACTTAGCAACTGGAAATTATACGGTAACGGTAACTGATGTTTCAGGATGTTCGGTACAAACCATCATAAACGTTCAAGCATTAGGCGGACCACTATTATTTCCATTGACAAATAGTGATGTAAAATGTAATGGTGGAAACGATGGAAGTGCAAGCATTAGTGTAAGCAGCGGAACTTCTCCTTATCAATATTCATGGTATCCATTTGGAGGTACGAATGCACTAGCAACAAATCTTACTGCAGGAAATTATGCTGTTACTGTTAGTGATGTTCATGGATGTAGTAGTATTATAAATGTATTAATTCAAGAACCAATAAAAGTTGCCGCAACAATTCCTACTATACAAAACGTAAGTTGTTTCGGAGGAACTAATGGGCAAGCAACGGCACTTGCTAATGGAGGAATTGCTCCTTATCGATATCTATGGTCGAATGCTGGAAATGCACTAACAGCTACAAATCTTTCACAAGGAAATTATACAGTAACCATTACTGATGTGAATGGATGTACAGCACAAAGTTCTACAACTATTATTCAACCTACTGATCTTAATTTTACTCTTGCAAATTACACAGATGTTTCATGTTATAACGGCACAAATGGATCTGCAACATTTAATATTAATGGCGGAACATTACCATATCAATATCAATGGTCGAATGGAGCAACTAGTTTAGGAACCAATAATAATTTAGCGGCAGGAAATTATAGCGTTACTGTTACCGATGCGAATGGATGTTTTATAAACAAAAGTTTTTTAATATCACAACCAACAGCATTAAACATTCCATCACCAACTGTAACTAATGTGAAATGTCATGGAGATAGTACTGGGTCTGCTATTGTACTTCCCATAGGAGGGGTGTCTCCTTACACTACAAATTGGTCGAATGGAACCGTTGGAAATAATGTAACCCATCTTCTAGCAGGAAATTATTTGGTTATTGTAACCGATGCAAATGGATGTACTTCGAACCAATCTTTTACTATTTACGAACCAACATTATTAGATCTTCAAGCATTGTTAAGTGATGTTCGCTGCTTCGGGGAATCAAATGGAGTGTTAAAAGTTGCACCAGCTGGTGGTGTTGCACCTTATGCAATAACATGGAATAATCCACTCGCAACTGGATTTAACAATACTCAGTTGCCTGCAGGAAATTATACTGCAACAATAACAGATTTACAATCTTGTGTTATTGATTCATCATGGAATATCGGGCAACCATTGCCTTTATCATTAATCGTTACAACACCTGCTAAAATTTGTATTGGGCAAACTGCGATTTTAAACGCACAGGTTTCTGGTGGTACAGCCACTTATGTGTATCAATGGAGTAATGGATTTACAGGGGCTCAACAAAATGTTAATCCTATTACAACAACGAATTATACTATTTCTGTAAGTGATCAAAATGGGTGTTCTGTTAATCCTTTAATAGTTCCAGTTATAGTTAATCCTTCTCTTACACTTAATTTAAATGTAAGTACTGACTCCATTTGTAAGGGGGCAAGCGTTACGCTTTCAAGTATTGCAACTGGTGGTAATGGTGGTCCTTACACTTATGTTTGGAGTAATATTTCAACAAATACAGGTTCTCAAAATGTAATTCCGGATAGTACTATAATTTATTCGGTGAGCGTTAGTGATGGTTGTGGAACTCCTGTTGTTCAAACGCAAACAAATATTACTGTGACACCTTCGCCAATTGTAACCTTTACACCAATTAATATAGAAGGTTGTAGTCCTGTATTAGCCTATTTCCATTCAACTTCAAACACAACTTCAAATTCTATTTATCATTGGAGTTTTGGTGATAGTACTTTCGGTACTGTGCAATCCCAATCTCATACTTACGTAGATGCAGGAACATATAATGTATCCTTAACCGTAACGAATTCTTATGGATGTTCGTCTTCACTTTCACAAAACAATGTGATAACGGTACATCCGTTACCTGTAGCATTCTTTACTCCTGATCCACAAAAAACTTCCATTCTATCACCAATTGTAACGTTTAATAATCAGAGTACGGGTGCGAATAATTTTGATTGGAATTTTGGAGATGGTACTACTACAAAGGATTTTATTCCGACGCATACATTCCAAGATACTGGAAGATATCATGTAGCATTAATTGCTAGTACGCTCTTTGGTTGTCTTGATACTTTTTTCTCTGAAATAGTAATTATAAAAGATCTAAGCGTTTATATTCCGAATGCTTTTACGCCTAACGATGATGGAACGAATGACTTCTTTACGGCTTATGGAATTGGTATCGTAAGCAGCGATTTTTATATTTTCGATCGTTGGGGAAAAACTATTTATAAAGGTGACATCCAACACCCATGGCATGGTGAGCGTAATGACAATAATGATCCATGTGCTGAAGGTGTTTATGTTTATCTCTTCCACATCAAAGCAATGGACGGAGTTACTTATGAATATACAGGCAGGGTTTCATTAGTAAGATAATAAAAATTTTATTTTATTTTTATTACCATTCCCGCTTGAAAACTTCTTCCTGGCATTGCTCGATAAGCGATTACTTGATACTTTTCATTCCAAATATTTTTAGCATTACAGAAAAAATGAATTAATGATTTATGTATCATTACCTCAAATGCTAAATCAAGCTCTCCCGTTTGAAAAGGTTTTAAGCTTTGTGAATTATCAATAGATGTATAACGTTCTCCTGTAAAATCATGATAATAATTTAACGACCATTTTCTAAATCGAATTCCAATATTTTCCTTCAATAAAATTTTAGGGTTATAACTTAATTCATTGTTAACTGCCTCACTTAAACTCGCATCTGTTTTTGTAATCGTAGCTAGTATATAGTGTGCTGAAATAAATCCATTAACTACGATTTCATTTAAATGATACTTACCTTTTAAAGTAACTTCAACTCCTCTACTCCAAATCTCATTAATGTTTTGAGCATGATATAAACCATTGTTTTCTGGAAGCCAAACTATTTCCTCCTTCGTACGTGTATTATAACAACCCAATTCAACTGAAACATTTTTTTCTGGTCTGCCCTTTCTCCATTCTATTGAAACCGATTCCGTAAGACCACTTTCTGGTTTTAATTCAGGATTACCACCTGGCTTCCAATATAAATCGTTTAACGTTGGAACGCGATAAAGCTTAGCAATATTTCCTTTCAATAAAAAACCAGTACGAAATTTCCATGATAATGCAATGGATGGAAGTAAAGGCAATGGAGTCTCTTTATAATATCCTTGTTTTATTGCTGTGCGTATAGTCAGTTTAGAAATTTGATATTTTACCAAAAATGAAATGTTTTCTTGATTTACTTTTTGTCGATCACCATAAGCAGATTCAACAGCTTCGTTATGCAACCATGACAGTTGAGTAGTAAACGTTAATGGACCATTTTTATGATAAGAAATCTCCGCATCGTTTTGCATTAAATAAGACGTGCTTAAGTCCTCAATCTTCGAAGAGAGATCTCTATAATTTAATCTTTCTTTGCTCCATCCGCTATGTAAATTCCAATTCCAATAATTGATTTTTCGTTGCCACTCACTAACAATTCTTATTGCTTCATCATCTTGTTGCTGGGCACTACTGGTAGTTAGCATGTGAGGAGGAATCTCTCTTTGATTTTTTAAGTACCACCCATTCAAACTAAATAAATTCGAAGGGTTACCAATTGACAAATCTTGAGCAAAACCAATCTGGCTAAATTTTGCATTTGATTGTGTTATTCGTTCATCATCAAAATTATTAAACTTAAAATTATTTTGTGCACCTTGAAAATAAATTCTACTATTCGTATA
Source organism: Bacteroidota bacterium (assembly GCA_025352785.1). Classification (GTDB taxonomy): domain Bacteria; phylum Bacteroidota; class Bacteroidia; order AKYH767-A; family OLB10; genus JANXSD01. The sequence continues at coordinate 16,919 of JANXSD010000122.1, read as the reverse complement.
AACTTTATTGCTTAAATTCTTAACCCCAAATCCACCTTCATAAAAACCAAAGCTACCTGCACTTGCTAGCGCATTCACTTCAAAACCTTTTTCCTTCTTCATCCTCGAGTTAAGATGTATAGCTCCTCCAATTGCAGCGCTTCCTTGTTCTGCACCTGAACCTCCAAATTGAATTGTTGTTTCATCAACTAAAAATGTCGGTATTAATCCTAAATCAAATAGGCCAAGCATTGGACTACAAATATTTATTCCATTCCAAAGCACTGCGGTTTGTGAAGCATTACTTCCGCGCAATGATAATGTCGATAAACTTCCTGGTCCGTATGATTTAATAAACAGTCCACCTTCTCTTGTTAATTGTTCTGCTAATGTTGTAGCAGTTAATCGTGCTAATGTTGTATCGAGAACTTGTACCGTTGATGTTTCATTGACTTCATTCAATCGTGTTGCAGTAATATTAATTTGTTGAAGTACTTTAATAGTGTCACTGGATACTTGTGCATTCACTACATCCGATATGGTAAAAAACAAAAGGATTAAAATCAAATATTGCTTTATCATCTCCATCTTATAAAAGCTCACGAAAAATGATGATGCGCTAAAACAAAACCTCATTTAGGAGGATTTATTCCATCGCCTTTTCTCCGAAAGCGTTTGAATTAATTCTTATTATCGGCAGGTCTTCTGACTTACTAAAAACTTACACCTTCCCATTAACTATGTAACAGTGGCTATTTGCAAGTTTGATTTCTATGATGACGAAACCTAATTAGATTACAGCAGCGGGAACTGTTCCGGAATTACACCGGATTCCCTATTATTCCTTTCTGATTTCTCAAAGTAGGAACCGAATGGTAGCAAAGTTAACCTAAAGTATTGTAATCGTCCACTCATGAAATTTAAACCAACTAGTGTAATGCAACTATTTTCTTAAGAGATTTCTATAAAATCAATCTTCATCTGTATTTTCACCGTATGATTGTGTTTGATGAACTTCTTCAAGGATTAAAAAATGGTGATCGTCGTTTCCTTGCACGCGCCATAACGCTCGTAGAAAATGAACTAAGAGGCTACGAAGAATTACTATCAAAACTCGCTATTAACAAGCAAATTCCTGTGACTGGAATTACTGGTCCACCTGGGGCAGGGAAGAGTACACTTATTAATGCATTGCTTAAAAATTTAAGTACAAAAAAAAATGCAAATGGTGATCCGTATCAAATTGCAGTACTTGCTGTAGATCCATCCTCCCCTTTCACGCATGGTTCGTTATTAGGGGATCGCTTACGGATGTATGAGCACTTTAACAATCCAAACATATACATCCGTTCTTTAGCTACACGAGGCGCTCTCGGTGGTCTCTCGGCAAAGACATTAGAAGTTATAGATGTTATGCGTTCGGCGAGGTTTGATCATATCCTAATTGAAACCGTTGGCGTTGGACAATCAGAAGTTGAAATTGTAGCCTTAGCCGATACAACAATTGTAGTTTTAGTTCCTGAAGCGGGTGATGAAATACAAGCAATAAAATCTGGCATCATGGAAATTGCAGATATTTTTGTGGTTAACAAATCTGATCGTGAAGGTGCGGATCTTTTTGCATCCAATGTAATTAAAACCTTGCATGATCGTCCTTTTAAAAATAATTGGAATGTACCTGTAATGAAAACCATTGCTTCAGGTAACGAAGGTGTTGATTCATTAGTTGAGATGATTTACAAACATCTTCAAAAAGTTCCTCCAGAAAAAAATTTGCAACTCTTAGCAGAACGAACCTATCGATTAATTCAGCAAGAAAAAATGCGAGGAATTACTGTTGCTGATTTGTTACCCAAATTAACTGTTGCTATGAAAGAAAAAGATTTTAATGTGTATGAATTTGTCAGAAAAATAATTGTTAATTAATTTTTGAATGCGATTTTATATCGATTTTTTATCGAGTTATCAAAACAATTTAAATTTTATTTCAGTTGATCATATTCCCAACGTCGGGAATATGATCGTTTTTACTTGAGAAATTAAATCCAAATTCTACGATTATTGATCATATTGCTTGTCACAAAAAATTGTTCATTCGAAAATTATTTGTATAATTGAAAAGTCAAACCTAATAATCGTCATTTTTAAAAAGTTTAAACTTTTAACCTGCGATTTAAAAACTATTCGAATGAAAAGAGAACAAATCCAACAATTGTTTGAGCAATTTGAAAATGTCTATTATGATTATAATGGAATGGAATGCTGGAGTGCAAGAGAATTACAATTCATTCTTGGATATTCTAAATGGGATAATTTTTTGAATGTAATTGAGAAGGCAAAAAGTCTTGTGAAAATGCTGGAATGATATTAATTGATCATTTTGCCGATGGCGGTAAATTGATCGATTTAGCAAAAGGTGCCCAACGCGAAATAGAAGACATTGCTCTTACAAGATATGCTTGTTACCTTATTGCACAAAACGGAGATGCTACTAAACCTGAAATTGCTTTTGCACAAACTTATTTTGCAGTACAAACGCGTAAACAAGAAATTATTGAGAAGCGACTTTTAGATATTGCACGTATTCTTGCTAGAGATAAACTTTCCAAATCAGAAAAAAAAACTTTCTGCAATTATATATGAAAGAGGCGTTGATTATAATGGCTTTGCCTTTATAAGGAGCAAAGGTGATAAAGCATTGTTCGGTGGTTTTTTGCACGAACGATATGAAGATTAAACTAGGAGTTCCTGATAACAGACCATTAGCTGATTTTCTTCCTACACTTACAATTAAAGCAAAAGATTTTGCTACAGAGCTTACAAGCCATAATGTAACCGAAAAAGATTTACTCAATGAAAAATCTATTTCAAAAGAACATGTGGAAAATAATATTGCCGTTAGAAAAATGTTATTAGGAAGAAGTGTAAAACCAGAAGAATTGCCTCCTTCCGAAGATTTAAAAAAAGTTCAAAGAAGATTAGTAGATGAGGAGAAAAAGGATTTAAAGAAGCGAAAAATAAAATTCGGAAATAATCCGGAAATAAATTAGTGATATGTCCGCCTTATAATTTATTTTATAATATCATTCATGATATTAATATGATGCTGCGTATGGATCTTTAAAAATTTAATTGTTTGCTTTAAATTTAGTTTTCCAAAATAGGGGTGGCTAAAGTGATGGTCGTTATTCAATGATTTTAATATGATCAATTTTTGCTTAACCTTAAGTAAATGCTTCATTAATGATTCTGAATTAAATTCAAGTTTAGGCTGAACAACTTCCGGGGCCTTTGCTCTACCTCTGGGGATTTTCCCAATTGATAGTACAAGTATTCTACTACTATTAAACTTCCATTTGTATTCCTCAGGGTTTGACTTTTTAACAGCTTCAATAATCAAATTTATAGTTAATAGTGAATGTTCAATATGCCATCCAACAGATGTTTTCGATATGGAAGGATTTAAAGTTTCCTGCTTCGGAATTAAAACTTCAATTTCATTCAACAACTTTTCCAAGATACTCATTTGTAATTAATATTTTTAAAAGATAAATCCACTTTCACCGTTACTACATTGTTATTTTAAATGTAGCAGAATAATTTAACTATTCCCGTCCTATTCAAATATAATGCATTTTGAAAAATTGTTTCATGGTATTTAAGGGAAGAACTTTATTTGGCTCAAAAAGAATAATTTTCATTCGTGAACGCTTTGCAATAATTAAGTCGGGAGATTTATATGTTTTCCTCCTACGGTTCCAAGTAATTACTATTTTATGATCTCGATTCCAAATCCGTTTTTCACTTTCCTCTTTTCTTAAAATAATAGGCTCTATACCAAGAAGACGTTTTTTTGTATAGTGAATAAATATTTTCATCGGGAAACATGTTTACTCGGAAAATAGCAAAGCGATCGTCGTGCAATAACATTCCTCCACTATCAGTTGCTACTGCAAATTTATAACCAGCATTCACGGTGATATTTTTCACCTCTTCATTGTAATCTCCGTAGGGATAAGCAAAGGTACTTACTGAAATGCTTAAAGTTTGTTCAATATACATTTTACTTTCCGAGATTTCATTTTTTGCTTGAGTCGCATTTATAGTTGCAAGATGCGGGTGTGTTAATGTATGTGCTCCAATTTCCCATCCGCTTTTTACAAACGCAGCTTTCTGTTCGGTACTCATTAATTTATTTGCTGCAGGATCTTCATTTTTATCCCAGTTATTATGTGTTAACTTAAAATTTCCTAACAAAAATAAAACTCCTTTAAATCCATATTTCTCCGTCAGCGGAAGCATGTTAGTATAATTATCTTCATAGCCATCATCAAAGGTTAAAATGATCGGCTTAGATGGAAATAACTTAGCAGCTATTTTTCCTTCACTAAAATCATGGTATTGTTTAAAGGTAATAGATTTCATTCCGCGTATTCGAAAAAATCGTAAATGACTTTCAAAATTTTTCTTGGTAACAAATATCTTATGCTGCGTATCGATATTTTTAATGGGTACTTTATGGTACATCAATATCGGAATATGCTTCGGATGAATTTTTTGTATTAATGCTGCCTTATAAACATCATAAACTTTATCAACAACATTATTTACATCGTATTGCCGAATGAATGATGTTAAATCTTCTTGCTCCGTATTTGTAGTTGATAAAAAGTGATTTATCTCTTCATAAACTGATAATGCATCAATATTAAATTCCTTTTTCTCTGGTAATATATCTCCAAAGTTAGATGCCATCGCTTCGGTAATATTTTGTGTTGTTAAAAAGCCAATTGAATTGCTTTCACCAACTGCATATACTGGGACTTTTAATTCAATTCCTTCTAATGCCACTCGTCCGGCACCGATAATTAACGTAGAAGTTTGTATATACGATTTAACTTCCTTTGAAAATCCAATAAAGTTCACTCGAGATGGATATTGCCTTATTAATTCTTCTAATTTATTTTTTCCTGTATCAGATAAAGCTTCTATTTCTCCCCCTAAAATATTTACAGAAAGTGATGGATGTTGAGCCATTAGTTTGGGAAATACATCACCAATAAACTTCTCGGCAATTTCACCTTTCGGGCCATTTAATCTTCCTATCAAAGAGATAATTTTTGCTGATTTTATTTTATCATCCGATAATTTTTTAGGAACAACTCCAAACTGAATTCCATTGGGAATTAATACCAATTTACTTTTGTCAATCTGAATTTGCACTTCTAACTGAATCAAAACATTTTCACAAATCGCAATTACTTTCTCACCATATACTTTATTGTTGATGATTGATTTCTTCCCTTGTATCCCATGAATCGTCGAGACTAAAGCTGTATATGTATTGATCGTTGCAAAGAAAGAAACCCAACTTGCTGCACGCGAATGTGCATGGATGATATGGATATCCTTCTCAACAATTAATTTTTTAAGGAACTTAATATTTCGAAATCTACTTGGATAGTGTCTATCCGAAATTGGAAGTTCAATAATAGGAATCGCATCCGAAACCTTTACATCTGTAATGAGAATTACTTGATGACCCTGCTCAATTTGTTTCTCAGCAAGTTGCAATGCATACATCACTGATCCTGCTAAAAAGTTGGAAGAAAAAATATGGGCAATACGCATCGTAATTTTTTAACTACTAATGTTGAAATGATTTTTGTTGTTAAATGAAAATTCTAATCCTCAAATAGAATTCTATTTTCATTTTGTAAAGATTAATTTATTTCTATAAATATCATCCCTTTAATAAAAAAAATTCTCCCTCTTATAAAATTTCTATTCTAAACTTTCGATTTCTTTTTCAGCACACGGTTAACATCTTCTTCGTAACCTGTAATAGCTTCTAAAGAAAAAGTAAACAATAACGCTTTGCTGTAATAATCTATCGCTTCATCCCATCGCTCCTGCCGCTCGCTAAGCATCCCAAAACGACCATACACTTTATCTTTTTCAATACCAGGAACTTCCATCGCCTTATTCAATACGGCAACAGTTTCTGTAAACCGCTCCAACTGCAACAATAAAGCAGCATAATCTAAATACGTTTCATCGTGGTTTGGTGTCTGACGCATTGCCTTACGAAAGGCTTCTTCTGCATTGGTAAAATCTCGAAAATAATGATAGAGCAAATGTCCGAGCAGAGCTTGCCCCTTCCCAAATTCCGGTTGTCGTGCCAGAATTAGGTTCAGCAACTGCAAGGACTCCTCCACTTTTCCTTCACGCAATAAAGTACGTGCCTGAAGGAATTGTTTCTCTGCTGCGTCAATCATTAATTTATACTCTCCACACTTTTAGTCTTGCACAATTTAATACGCCAATTTGAATTCAGGTTCGCGAAGGTGGTGAAAACCCTTTAGAATGGGGTGAAAACACCATATGATCCCCTTAAAACGAGACTCTCTAATTACTATTTATTCCTAAGTTAATTCATCATGGTGATCCTTTAAAACTACTTTTCCTTGAAATAGCAAGAGTGCATTCAAAAAGGCAAAAAAAGTAACCCCTGTTTGTGTCTCTAAAGTGTCCTCTGTAAACATAGAACATATTGCAATAAATAGGAATGCTAAATATAAGATGTCGTTGCTTTTCTTGCGCTGTATCAAAGGATAAAAAAGTGATATGACAAAAAATATCAATCCGGGAATTCCATATAATATTGCTGTTCTTAAATATTCATTGTGCGAGGCTAGTCGCCATTCCTTATCAAGCTTACTTCCTAAATTTATATATGCCATATTGTATTCATCTTGTATATCTCCGGTACCCACACCTGCAAACAAATGCTGCTTAAAAATATACCACCCCGTTTTCCAAAATTCTAAACGCATGGTAAACGAATGCTCGGAAGGGTTCTGTGTAAAATGATAAATACGATATTCCCATGCGAGATCTCGTATACGTTTACTAATCGTATTCCCCGTTAAATCATTCACATTGGCGATGCCATTTTCTATTGCATGAATTTCAGTTTCCCTTAAACGGCTAACACCTTCAGCATCTTTATTCAAATTTTTAGATGCTAAAAAACGCATTAATGGATATTGTATTTCATGACCCGATTCATCAAATGTGTAGATACTTTTACCTGTTCGTTGGTGCCAAACAGAATCCATTTCCTTTTCACAGATATTGATCCAAACTAGATTTCCATTCTCTGCATCTTGACGCGATATAAAGGAAACATAATCATTGCCCTGCTTTGTTGTTTTCAATAACCTACTTGAGTCAACGGTAATTATTTTTGTAGAATCAATGAAAACATATTGAATCATTTTATATGCGGATGAAAACATAAAAATCACAAAAATAATGCCCAATGCTCGAACAACTAATAATGTTTTTCTTTTGAAGATTTGATATATGATGTACAAAACTGCTGCTGCTGATAAAATAAATATTCCTGTTAAGGATTCTAATAAAATAAGAAAATACACGAACCAAATTACAATTATGAATACAATAAATTTATGTAGGTAATTGGTGAAATGATGAATGAACCACAAACAGGTAATCACGGAAAAACAAACAAGAAGGGCGAGACGAATATGTGATAAAAAAATTACGATGTCACGAATGTCATGCACTTTAACTTTCGTCCATCCTAAGTAAATAATAAAACTTATGATAGTAGAAATAAATGTAGCCGACACTAAAAAAGCTAATACAATTCGAAATTGTCTTAATGTAAATTGATGTATCGATGAAAAAAACAATGGCATTAAAAATAACGGCACTTTTATGCGTAAGCTATCTAATGCAAAATGCGTATTCGTGGTATTCCACAATCCAATAACAACCCAAAAATAAACTCCCCACAAAATCCATACTACAGGATCACCAAATGCTTTCTTAAATTTTGCTTTTACGTTACCTCCAACAAGCCATCCTCCAGCAATTATAAATTGACCAAGGCTTAATCCAAACAAAGACAATGGTAAGGAGGATGCCATAAGAAGTATCCCTACCCAAACAGCGTAATCACCAATTTCATTTAATGCGGAACGTTTGATCAATCGTAATTATGATTAAAAAATTCTACTCTTTGAAGGAGCGATTAAGGATAGAATTGTATACCGTTGGATCTTGCAATGCACGTATTGCTAACTTAACTTCAGGATCTGATAAAAAACTGTTTTCCATTCGGCCATTCTGATAATAATATCGCGATACGATTTCGTTTTCAAGAATAGATTTTATTTCTTCCTTATGTGTATTCAGATCTTCCGCTTTATCGTGTTTCAATTTCTTATGTAACGCATCATAATCTGATTTTATCGGATCAAAATAATGTTCACGTGTAGCCTTTTCTTTTAAATCTTCTAACTTACGTTCACTCTCTGTAACGTATTCAAAATCTTTGTTCGCCAACCATTTTACAAAGTCTGAATACTCTGTATCACTGATATGGAAATCTTTTGCAGAGGCAATTAAAGGATGCTTTATTTTATAATCAGTAGCATAATCAAACAATAAATATTTGTTCGCAATAATTTGTGTAATGGTACTATAAGTTACAGGGTTCATCGCATAATCGGGTTCGATTCCTCCACCATCAAAAACCTTACGTCCAACTTTTGTTTTAAATTCTCTTTTCAATGAATCTGGAACCTTACCAACACTACCATCAGGATTACGATGCGTATAATCTAATGCTTGAATACATCTTCCACTAGGAATATAATATTTCGCTGTAGTAACTTTTAATTGTGTATTGTAGGTTAACGGTCGTGTTGTTTGAACTAATCCCTTTCCAAAAGTGCGTTGACCAATTACTACTGCTCTATCAAAATCTTGCAGTGATCCAGAAACAATTTCTGCTGCAGATGCTGATCCACTACTTACCAATACTACAACTGGAGTTTTTGTATCAGTAGCAGAATTTAATGCTTTATAGATTTTATCCCAATCTTTTACTTTGCCATGCGTACTTACAACTTCCTGTCCTTTATCAACAAAAACGTTAACAATATTCACTGCTTCGTTTAATAATCCACCTGGATTTCCACGTAGATCAAATATAATTCCTTTTACATTTTTCTTTTGCGTAAGATCAATAACTGCATCTTTCACTTCTAATCCTGCGTTATCCGTAAAGCTACTCAAGCGAATATATCCAACATTATTATTTACAACTCCATAGTATGGAACGTTTTTAATCTGTATCGCTTCCCTTAAAAAGGTTTTTGTAACCGGCTTTGTTTCTCCCGGACGATCAACCACTAAGGTAATAGCTGTTTTAGGTTGGCCTTTCAGCATTTTACTTACTTCATCGTATTGTTTACCTTTTGTGGGGTTACCATCAATAGAACGAATGATATCGCCAGCAAAGAGCCCGCCTTTTTGTGCAGGATAGCCTTCGTAAGGATCCGTAATTACTACTTCATTATTGCGCTGCCCAATTAATGCACCTATGCCTCCATATTCACCCGTTGTCATAAAACGATAATCTTCTGCTTGATCCTCCGAAATATATTGTGTGTATGGATCAAGGCTTTCTAGCATCGCATCAATTCCTTGATGTACTAATGATTCAGCATCTAATGGATCAACATAATAAATTGTTAATTCACGAAACAAAGTTGTGAAAATATCGAGATTACGTGACAGTTCAAATACATTATCATTAGCTTCTCGAAAAGAAACTAATCCAACTGATACTACAGCTGCAAGAATCCAAAAACGAAATCTGCGAAAGAAAGGACGAATTGATTTTATGATTGGCAACATATAAATTATAGATATTCTGCTTAAATATTTTTTTACTGATGGGTTAAAGATACTTCACTGTTTCCATTCGATTTCACCTTTTATGAATTGTATTCACCGCTTTTCAACAATTATTTATGGAACTGGATCGTAACCATGACCGCCCCAAGGATTACAGGATAAGATTCTTTTTAAGGCCATCCATCCGCCTCTTAATGGTCCATGTTTTCGGATGGCATCTATTGCATAAACGGAACATGTTGGCGAGTAGCGGCAAGCTCTTCCAAGGTGAGGAGAAATTGCACTCTGATAAAAGCGTATCAAGGCGATCATCAATTTACTCAATAACTGGCGCATGCTGACGAATTAAACGCTGTAAAAGTAGAATTATTTTATCTTGTGTTTCAACGAAAGTGGTAGGCTTTGTACACTGTGAAATAAGCAATATTGCAAGTCCTTTATGCTGACCCTTGCACATCTCCACCAAGTCATGTTTGTTTAGTCGATATGCTTCTCGCATTAAACGCTTCATCCGGTTGCGATGATTTGCTTGCCGCATTTTCCTTTTTGGAGCAGTAACACCTATTTGAACCGGGTTTTTATCATTGAAAGGGATTTCTTTCCACACGGCTCTAAAAGGTGGATATACTATCGACTTCCCTGACAAAAAAAGTTCATCGAAGAGTTTTCGGCTCTTGATACGCTCTTCGGCAGGGAGTGTATTAGGTGGTTTTATCGAGGTGGAATTAGTCATGCCAGGAAAGTATAAAAGCCCATGGCACTGCCACAGGCTTTCAATTTTTTTAGCTGATTACTTATTTTTCTTCAGGTATTGTTCGATACTCATAGTCATAGATGGCGCTTCAGGAATAGGAGCCTGAATATCCAATCTTAAATTTGCTTCCATCACAGCTTGCGAAGTACTTTGACCAAAAGCCGCAATTAACGTTGTTTCTTGTTTAAAATCTGGAAAGTTCTTAAACAAAGAAGTGATTCCGGCGGGGCTAAAAAACACAAGCATATCATACTTCACATCTGCTAAATCGCTTAAATCGCTACAAACAGTTTTATAGATGACTGCTTTGGTGAAATCAAAGCCATGTTGTTGGAGCACATCGGCAATTTCTTGCTTTGCAATATCCGAACAAGGAACAATAAATTTCTCCTTCTTATGTTTCTTTAATACTTCGATAAGATCTGTAATATTCTGTTTGCCAAAGAATATTTTACGCTTTCTAAAAGTGATATATTTTTGTAAGTATAAAGCTGTTGACTCTGATATACAGAAATATTTAAGCTCCTCCATATTGGTGAAGCGCATTTCAATGCATATACGAAAAAAATGATCTACGGCATGACGACTTGTGAGAATCACAGAGGTGTGGTCGCTGATATTAATTCTGTCCTTGCGAAAATCCTTTGCCGCGATACCTTCTACATGGATAAATGGTCTGAAATCAATCTTCAGACTGTATTTTTTAGCCAAATCGTAATAAGGAGATTTCTCGGATTCGGGTTTCGGCTGTGTAACGAGTATAGATTTTACTTTCAATGAATCAAGTTTAGATATACCGCTATTTCTGCTTAAAACCTCGATCCGCGCCTATAGTGTTGCTAACTTGTAGATGACCAAGATAGGAGCGATTTCGAAAGTGCAAAGGTATAAAAACAAATAGAAAAAAGAGAACCCGGGAATTCCAATCCAAATTCCTACCGCACGAACTAATCTATACAGAAATATTATGAAGATGATTGCTACTGTAATCTCTATCGTCCACTCTCGTGTGGCAGCTGGCGCATACGCTAAAATCATGTTAACAGGGAGCAATACTAAGCCAACCATCATCACTGTTAAAAAAATGTTGAAAATGTATAAAGCAACGGGTCTTTCCTGATAAAAAACATTGCTTAAAAATCGTAAAGTCACCATTTTTATAGAATATGCTGAGGCTACCGCAACCGCAAACATGGCAAATCGAACGATACCTTTCTGTAACCAGATAATTTGCCAGTTATAATGTACACTTACTTGATAAAGAAACAATCCAGCCAGCAAATAAGAAATCACACTCAGAACTAATGAGGCGCGTTGCAACAAAACTGATTCATCGCGAACAATTTGATTGGTTACGGTAACATTAAAAAAAGCAGAGATTAACTGCCCATAAATTCGGTAATAAAAGAAACGGAACCAAGTGAATAATCCGACAAGGGTAATAAGCGAAATCGTAAACCAATCGGTCGTAAAATCATTAACCGGACGCGCATTGGGATGATTGATTTTTAACTCATGGTTTTTAAATAAACCTGGTCCTTCAAGAGGAATAAATCGTGAAATAGCGGTATCTTCTGCTTGAATAACGGAATCAGGTTCAATATCTGTAAAACGAAAATTATTGTGTTTTACGGTAGTCGCTGTACTATCCACTCCTATACTATCACTACTTGCATTTAGCGACTGGCTCTGGGCAGTATCTTGCTGATTTTGTGGATTTACAGATTTCATGAGATGCGCATCAAATATGCGACAATTATTAAAGGCTCTTGCTTCTGAATTATACAGAAAACATGTTCAACCCTTTCACAAAAGTAAAGAAAAAGGAAGGATGTAGAATTTAAGAAAAACGTTACCGTTAAGTAACGTGCGGATACGGTACTTCACGAACATTAGCCGTACGATCAATTCCTGCTACTCCCATATCTATAACTGGCCCTATAGCTGTTTGTGCGAATCTACAAGGTGTTTCATATAGTACAGCTTTAATTACTGGTGCTTCCTCTTATTTATGGGTTGTGCCAACTGGTGCAACAATTTTTTCAGGACAAGGAACAAATGCAATCAGTATGAATTATGGTTCAGTAAGTGGAAACATAAAAGTGAAAGGAGTGAATTCATGTGGAATGGGGTACAACAAAGTACTTTCAATTGCTATTGTTTGTAGAAATAATATTTCTGAAAATCGAGAATACATTTCTATATATCCAAATCCTAGTAATATGTCTTTTACTATTGATTCTCATTTTGCCAATGGAGAAAGTTATTCGTTAAACCAATTGCAAATATGTTTTAGTCCAAAGATGCGATGTAATTTTTTATCAAGACGATTTTAAAAAATCGTTGCATAGCCTTTGCCTGCGAAACTATTTTTTTAAGAAGTATTGATGAAAAAGGACGAGTAGATTAGACTAAAACATATTGGCAGTTGGTATTAATCATAAAAGATATTCTTGGAAGAGTAATAGAGCATTATGCAAATATTGATTCGAAAAGTTCTTTTATATTTGGCAGATTACTTATTAACGGATTATATACTACCGTAACAATAAATGGGAATGAAAAATCAATTTACAAGTTAATAAAAAGTAAATAAAATGTTACACTTTTTTCTTTGCAGATTTACTTAAAATAAAGTTTCGTGAAATATTAAAGCTAAAACGAATTCCTCCCTTTCTCCATGTATCAACTGTTGATGTAATAAATTCATTTTCTATCAGTGCATAAGCATTGGTAAACATGATACTAAAAACATGACCTCCAGTTTCAATCTCTATCCCAGCACCAAGCGGATTATAGTATCCATTATCGTTTCCGGGTTTACGTAGTTCACCAAAATTATAAACGTAATCCATCACAACAGAAATTGTATGTGTCATCTTTAGTCGTCCACCAATGCCAAGAGCATACGCATTGCTTTCGTCTGGAGGAAATACAAAATTATGGTGAATAAAAGTAGGATGTAATGCTATTGATAATCGTGTAGAAAATTTTTTTGAAATGATTAATTGAGTTACGTATGACAATCTTCTTTCAGCTTCTGCCTTTTTTGATGGCTGATCAAAACGAACCCGCAAATCTTGATAAGTAGATAGTGCCAGGTTCCCGAAGAATGTAACGGAAACAGGAATTCTATTGTCGATGGTTTGTTCAAGGAGACGATACTTTCCAAGCAGTTCCCAATTTTCTTTGTACTTTGAACGAGAGAAGCCGGTCGTAAATCGATCTGTGATTCCGTATTCAAAAGCAATTCGGATATCACTTACCTCATCAAAGCCCCATAAATTATGATAGGTACTTGTGGCATTGCTGCTTTTTCCGATGGCACCAAACCGATGCGAAATAAAAAAGTCGAGTGATTTTTTGAAAACAGTTTCGTTACTCTGCAAATTAATTAAATGAGTAGATTTAAAAGTCCCATTTACTTTTCTGGAAAGTGTGGTGTCTTTCCCTAGCAATTTTAACAAATCATCTTGAGCTATTACTCCTTGAGTAAAAAACATTAAACACAATAGGAGTAATAAGCGCATTAAATTTTATTCGGATTTTATTTTGCAACCTTTTTATAAGGAGTGTATGTACAATTAACTTTGATATCTAAATCTGGTGCAATATTAGACATTACAAGCTTTGGAACCTCAATTTTATAATCAGTAAGTTTGACATTAAACGTACAATCAATAATAATCTTTCCTTCTTTAACTGTTGCTTTTCCTTTTTCTGTTCGCATTTGATCTACACCATGTAAATTCATAATTCCTGTAGAAGTAATATCATAAGTACCCTCTTTTGTCCAATCAATTGTTTCATTGATTTTTCCTTTAAAAGTAGCGTTTGGATATTTTTCACTTTCCACATATTTTTCGTTAAAGTGTTCCTCCATTAATGATGATTTAAATTTAAATGTTCTCAAGGGAACGGTAAAAGCAATTTCTTCGGTTGCCGTATTAAAAACGGAGGTAAGGCTATTGGTTTTCGCATCAATATTTTCAACATTTGTTGCCGAAAAAAAACTTCCATTTCCACCTGTAGCTAAATAAATACTTTGTGCATTTACTTTATCTCCTTGCAAACCTATAAATGTGATAAGAATTAAAATTATCTTTCTCATGTGATGATATTTTTATTTGTGTGTCGTAATTATTCATCGCATCCACTATAACCTGCATTAATCCAAACAACTAATTTTGTACGATCATTTGAACTCAGTACTAATCCATTGTTAGGCATGTGATCAATATAGTTTACAGGTAAATCGATACGATATAATATTTCTGGTTTACCATTTATTTTAGATTCTATAACTGTCTTTAAACTAAGATAATTATTGAAATTGGGTAAGGAATTTGTTCCATCATGACAGCCAGAAACAGAACAATTGCCAGTTATTATCGGTCTTATTTCTTTTTGATACCATGATGTATCACAATTGGGAACTTTTAATTCTATATACTGATCGTTTCTACAACTGGAAATTATCATAATAACGAATATTGTTATTAAAATTGTGAAACGAGAAATAATGATTTTTATGCGCATATACAAAGGTAATGCCGTTGTATTGCTTTTTTCCTTTCCTTGATAATGTTACAAAAATAATTTACATTCTACATTCGCTTTAATTCAGATTGGGAGAATTACAAGCCGTACAGGAATATATCGCCATTAAACCAAATGCTTTAATCAATTCCATCCGCGTATCCAGTACCAACAAAGTGCAACGAACTCACGATAACAGATCACTTGATAACGCAAATGATTCCAAAACTGATACCGAAGCTGAATACTTTCACCAACTTCTGGAAGAGGCACATCTCTCCCGCCTAAAGACTTATCACTGTACTTAAGATCTACCGGTCCAGCAAAATTAAATGTTGGAACACCACCCAAATAGCGATATCCAATCTTACGAAATGATAATATCGAACGGCGCATGTGCTCAGGAGAAGTTACAATCACGCAACACTCATCATTGATGTGTGGGTTTATCTTCAAAACATTTAATGCTTCTTCCCGTGTATTTTTTCCCGTTAACTCCAAAAAAATTCTAGTGCTATCAATACCCCTCATCTCTAAATCCTTTTGTATATGATAAGCATCAGTATCAATAATTTTTTCTCCTAGCCCAGAAGGTTGTGTAATATAAACTTTACTTGCAGGATATTGATTCGCCAACCTGGCAGCAAAATATACACGCATTAATGCTGACTCACTAGGCATCCCTGATCCACCCATGATAATAATATTTGCTGGCTTAAAGTGAAAGTCGCTCACAGATGTGCCTAACCAATAGTACATCCAAAAAGGACCGGTTGTGAAGGCGAATATCAGTATGAAAAGCAAGAATCCGCCGAGTGTTATTAAACTAATTCGAAATGCTTTTAAAAAACGAATCCAACTTTTATGCATATTCATCAATTGCTATTTTATTACGGAATTTGGAAATGCAGAGATAACCATTTCTTGCCATAATCGGTAATCCAAAAAATTGTATTTGTAAACATACATTCTCCTACATAAATTCTATCTATTTTTACACTCAAGAGGTTAATAATTTAATGTTCAAATCACTATTTCAGATAAGCATAATTGCATTAGGCATGATTGCATGTTCACCAACAACTAAAAAACAAGAATTAAATTCTACAATGATAACTATAGATACTCATTCTTTTTCACGAACACAAGAAGCAGTGGTCAAGCATCTTCAACTAAATTTAACGGTTGACTTTAACACAAAACAATTAATAGGATTCGCAGAACTCACTATTGATAATTTAACGAACACTACAGAATTACATTTGGATAGTCGAGACTTAACTATTACATCCGTAACATTAGATGATGGAACAAAAGCAACATTCGAAGTAAAAAGCCCAGTTCAATTTATCGGCAGCGAAATTATTGTACAGATAAAACCGGAAACAAAAAAAGTAAAAATAAATTATAGCACCTCACCGAATGCAGCCGCTGTACAATGGTTAGATCCTATACAAACTGCTGGGGGAAAAAAACCATTCCTATTTACACAATCACAAGCTGTTCTTGCACGAACGTGGATACCCTTGCAAGATAGCCCAGGTGTTCGTTTCACTTATGATGCAACTATTCAATGCCCAAACGATTTGATGGCATTGATGAGCGCAGAGAATGATTCGGTATTACATGCTGATGGTATTTATCATTTCAAAATGCCTCAAGCAATTCCTTCATACTTAATGGCATTAGCTGTTGGTGATTTAAAATTTCATTCGTATGATAAAAGAAGTGGCGTTTACGCGGAGCCAGTATCATTAGAAAAAGCAGCTTATGAATTTGTTGATATCCCTAAGATGATTGCAGCAGCAGAAGAGCTTTATGGGCCTTATGCATGGGGACGATATGATGTCTTGGTTTTACCTCCTAGCTTTCCTTTCGGAGGAATGGAAAATCCACGATTAACTTTTGCAAC
>JANXSD010000088.1 GCA_025352785.1 Bacteroidota bacterium | reverse complement strand
TAGGATCCCAATAATAAACATCCCACATCATTAAATTTACTGTTCCATAAACATTGTAAGCAACTACTGCAAACACTTTTCCGCTACCATTGTCAAGTAAACAAACATCGGGGTGAAAAATATCAGGATACGAGGTAACGGGAAAATTTAGCGTTCCTGAATAATTGATGCCACTGTAAAAAACATTATAATTGAACCCTGGTCTACCAGAATAGGTACTACCATACATAGGGTTATCCCAAACACTTACTTTATAAGAGTCTTTACCTATATCCAAAACATCATTACTAGTGTACCTCGCTAAAACATTGGTGCCAACAGGTGAATCAGTTGTTACTGCTGAGGTAAATTGAGCAAATAAGGTAGTGGTTGTAGTCATCAAATAAAGCATTAAAATTAAAATAGTTTCTCGAAACTTTGTTCGCCTTTTCAGACGCAAATTGGGCTCTTTAAGAGCGCAATTTGTTAGTGAGTTACCCACCCCCCCATATCCGTAAAACAAGAGGCTTCAGAGGCTAGGCTCTGGCAATTTGAATACTGGTTTTTGTTGTACATAATCATAAAATTTTAAAGGTGATAAAAGATGTTAAAACTGGTTTTACTTTTTTAAGAACGGTACCGTAAATCAAATGTAATAATAAAAAATGGAAATATTAATTTTTTGAAAATGTTTTTAAAAGGTAGTTACTAGTTTAATTAGCATCCAGCATTAACGTTTACTCAGTTAAATGTGCATTCTCATCCCTAATTATGGTATCTTCAACTTAGCAATAACACCCATGAAGTGAAAAACTTCAGGGCAAGCATTAGCACTCGAGTTGCGAAAAACTTCAGGGCACATTAACTACCTTTGCCACATGAATGTATTTACTGCTGAAAAATTGAGCAAGGCCTATAACGAGACGCCTCTTTTTAAGGATATTGATATTTCGTTGAGTGAGGGCCAGAAAATGGCGATGATTGCTGCAAATGGCTCTGGAAAAACTACTCTCTTAAGAATTATTGCTGGTCGTGATAAGGCAGATACGGGAAAAGTTTCGTATCGGAGTGATTTACGAATCGGTTACCTCGAACAAGACCCCTATTTTGTTCCGGGTGCTTCTATTATGGATTGCATTTTTGAGCCCGGACATCCTGTTTTGCATGCGATAGGAGAATATGAGCGATTGCTCGAACAAGGCGAAAATGTGGATCCATACCAATTACAAGAAGTGATTGACAAATTGGATAGTTTAAATGGCTGGGATTATGAGGCGAGAGCTTCAGAAGTTTTAGGTCGTTTGGGTTTGCATGATTTGGACAAGCCTGTAAATGAAATGTCGGGTGGACAGAAAAAACGAATGGCACTTGCAAGGTTGTTGATTGAAGATCATGAATTGTTATTGCTCGATGAGCCCACAAATCATCTGGATTTGGACATGATAGAATGGCTAGAAAATTACTTGCGTAGATTAAATAAATCGATACTGTTAATTTCCCATGATCGTTATTTTTTGGATGGTGTTTGTAATACGATTGCAGAGATTGATAATGGTCAGATGTACATTTATAATGGTGGTTATGCATATTATCTTGAACGCAAGGAAGAGCGTGAGATGAATGAAAGAGCAAGTGTTGATAAGGCAAGAAATTTATATCGTCGTGAGTTAGAGTGGATGCGTCGTCAGCCGAAAGCGAGAACGACGAAATCTAAATCTCGTCAGGATTCTTTTTACGAAACGGAAGATAAAGCAAGAGGTCGTAAGGCGGAAGGGAAAATGGAAATGACCATGCAGATGAATCGCTTGGGAAGTAAAATTTTGGAACTGGAAAATATTTGCAAAACGTATGATGGACGAACATTATTAAAAGATTTTTCATACACTTTTAAACGTGGCGAAAAGATAGGATTGATTGGTAGAAATGGTGCTGGAAAATCAACCTTGTTGAACATCATCATGGAGTTAGTGAAGCCAGATCAAGGAAAAGTTAAGACTGGAGAGACTGTAGTATTTGGATATTATTCGCAGCAAGGAATGACATTGCCGGAAGATAAACGCGTGATTGATGTTGTTAGAGAAATTGCAGAATATGTAGAGACTGGAGATGGAAACTGGATTGGTGTTTCGCAGTTTTTAAATCACTTCAACTTTGCAGGATCAAAGCAACATACTTTCGTCTCTAAGTTGAGTGGGGGAGAGAAAAAACGATTGTATTTACTCACCATTTTATTGAAGAATCCGAATTTCTTGATTCTTGATGAGCCTACGAACGATTTGGATATTGTTACCTTAAATATTCTGGAAGAATTTTTGGAAGGATACCAAGGATGTTTATTGATGGTAACGCATGATCGTTATTTCATGGATCGATTGGTGGATCACGTATTTGTTTTAGAAGGCACTGGAAAAGTAAAAGACATTCACGGAAATTATACGGAGTACAGAGAGAAATTAGAAGATCTTCCTAACAAGAAAAAGGCAGTTGCAAAAGTTGAAGTTATCGAAGAAAAAAAACCTGAACCCCCTAAGAAAAAGAATAAGCTTAGTTTTAAAGAGCAACATGAGCTGAAAGAAATTGAGAAAGAAATTGAACTTTTAGAGAAGAAGAAAAAAGTGTTGATGGACATGATGAATGATGGATCCATTCCACACGAGAAGATGCAAAAAATTGCTTCGGATTACAAAGTAGCCGAAATAGCTATTGATGAAAAATCAATTCGATGGTTAGAGTTGCAGGAGATGGGTGGATAAAATTAGAGATAGTAATTCTTCATATAATCACTTACTTTTTTTGTAATAGAATTTGCATACATGTTTTCATCCATCTTTTTGATAGTTTGAATTCCGCGAATTACATTGCTAAGAAATATCTCTTCTGCATCCGACAAATCCATTTGTGTAATGATGGATTCATGCGCTTGAATTCCTAGTTCATTTGCTACACGTAAAATATTTTTTCTGAAAATACCATCCACACAGCCTTCAGAAATAGGAGGAGTGAGCAACGTCTTATCCTTCACTAAAAATAAATTACAACTTACGCTTTCGATGCAATTTCCATTTTGATTGAGGATCAATACATCATCAAAATTATTTTCTCGAGCGTACATTCCAGCCATCACATACAGTTGTGCACTTGTTGATTTAAGATGCGATAATTTTCCTGCTATCTTTTTTTGTTCTTGATAAATTCCTACACGAATTCCATCTAAATAATTATCGCGTTTATCTACCAATGGAAAGCAGGATAAAAAATATCCTGATTGATTGTTTTGTGGAATATAAAATCCATCAGCATTGCGAAAGATGGTCAACCGGACTCTAGCAGAAGAAGTAATTTTATTCTTTTCCACTAGTGAATTTATTTCCCGCACTAGTTTTTCTCGATCAGGAATGGTTTCAATGTTGAGCCAAAGTAGTTCCATACTTTTGCGAATTCTACGCCAATGATCTTCTTCAAAAACAATTTTATGATTCACAAAGCGTATCGTTTCAAAGAAACCATCACCATATAAAAAACTACGATTGATCTGCAAAGAAGTTTGATCGTCGCTGCTAACTAGTTCACCATTAATTATCGAAAACATCATTTTTAAAGCGGGAATTTAGTGATGAGTTGATTTGTAAAATGAATGACAATTTTGGGATTTAAAATTATTGTAAATGCAATTCCAAACAATGCTCCCCAAAAATGTGCATCGTGATTAATATGATCATTTGCTTTTTTTCCGGAGCGGTATTCGTAATACAAATAAAGTGGGCCAAGTACAATCCCAGGAACAGCTATCACACCAAACAAATAAATTTTCGACCAAGGATCAAACAGTATTGCTGCAAACAAAATCGCGGCGACGCCCCCAGAGGCTCCAAGAGAATTGTAATAGGAAGCATCCTTATACTTGATTAAAGATGGCAGATTGGCAACTAAAATTGCTGCTAAATAAAGTACGATAAAATTGAATGAACCACTAGTGCCAAAAACCGCATCATAGTAACTTTCTACAGCTTGTCCGAAGCCAAATAGGACAAACATATTCAACAATAAATGCATAAAGTCGGCATGGATAAATCCAGAGCTTAGCATTCGCCACCATTCTTTGCGATGATGGATGAGATATGCATTGAAAATAAGCTTTTGTTGGATCATTTCATTGGAGAAACCAATAAGTGAAATGATGATTGTGATTGCAAGAAGGATGATGGTCATAGGGCAAAAATACTGCTTATTTGGGAATACTGAATATCGATCAAATAGATTTCAAGTACTTATATACGGTTGCGACCGACTAAGCGAGAACTGCTTTTTACATTTGTCCTCCAGATGAAAATTCGATTCGAACAACCGCCCATTACGCGACAGATTCCAGTGTTGAGAATTCTGATTCCATTTCTATGTGGAATTACAATTAGTTTGTTTTTTGATTTTTCAATGAACGCTGCGATGATTATTATTGCAAGTTCTTTGATACTTTTTTTTCTTTCAGGATTATTAAAAGGAATAACGAAATGGAAATTTAAATTTTTACCAGGAATATTTATTACGTGGTTATTCTTGTGGCTAGGAATCGCTGTTGTTGGGATTCATACGGAGAAAAACCGCCCTCAACACTTTACAAATTTTAATGCACTTTATTTGCGGATTACTATCGATGATGCATTAGTGGAGCATTCGAAATCAATTAAGACTACGGCAAGAGTTACTCAAATTTTTGATGGTAAGTGTTGGGTTCGCACAGAGGGAAAAATTTTATTGTATTTGGCGAAGAACGAAAAAATCCGAAGCATTAAATATGGTGATCACTTACTTCTTCAGGTAAGAACGAATGAAATTGCTGGTCCGCGAAATCCTGAAGAATTTGATTATAAGAAATTTTTAGCATACAAGCAGATTTACACGCAAGCTTATGTAAGAACAGATCAATGGAAATTATTAGTGGGTAATGATGGAAATCCATTTATTGCAAAAGCATTGGAATGGAGAGCGATCATCACTTCGATGTTACATCAGGAAATTAAAGATGAACAAGCTTGCGCAGTTGCAGTAGCCTTAATTGTTGGTGATGATGATGCTATAGATCCCGAGTTGATGCAAGCTTATTCTAGCTCTGGAACATTGCATGTGTTATCAGTTTCTGGAATGCATGTTGGTGTAATTTATTTAATTTTAGCAGCAGCTTTAAGTTTTATGGAAAAAAATAAATGGTTGAAACATTTCTATTTTCCATTAATCATGATTTTGATTTGGGCCTATGCAATGCTTTCAGGATTTTCTTCTTCTGTATTGCGGTCAGCGATGATGTTAAGTCTGGTGATAACAGGTAAATGGATTCATGCTAAAAGTCCAATTTTAAATACACTCGCTGTTTCATTATTAGTTTTATTATGTTGGAATCCTTTTATGCTTACGGAAGCGGGATTTCAATTATCCTATTTAGCAGTCTTCGGGATTGCGTATTTGCATCCGATGTTATTACCTAAAGTTACGATGCCCAATACTTTTTTGCATAAAACTTGGGAGTTAACATCAGTATCCATTTGTGCACAGATTGTTACCGCACCTATTAGTTTGTATTATTTTCATCAATTCCCAAACTTGTTTATTCTTTCTAATTTATTGGTGATTCCACTTACTACACTTGCAATTTATCTTAGTGTGTTATCGGTTGTGGTATCATTCGTTCCTTACCTTGGTGCTTGTGTGGCTTTCGCTGATGCAGAAATTATTTCTTTTGTCAACAGAGCAGTGGTCTGGATGGAAAAAATTCCTTGTGCTGTTACCAGTAGAATATCAATTACTGTTGTGGAGTGTATTTTGCTTTATTTTTTAATAATGTATGGTGTTTCCTATTTGATTAAAAGACAATTTGCACCATTGGCAATGTTCATTGTGATTGCAATTTTAATTTCATGTTCCCAATTAATAGAATCGTATTCGCAAAGAAAGCAAGAAGTACTCATTGCTTATTCCATCCCCAAACATCTTGCATTTGGCTATCTCAAAGGTCGCAAACAAGTGTTACTTGCAGATTCTAGCCTGTTAAAAGACGAAGCACTAAAAAAACGTTGTCTTCAAAATTTTTGGTTTGAAAGAGGAGTTTCAAAGTCACTGGAAATGCGAATCAAAGATCTTAAGCAATAGTCTTTACAAATAAATAAATGATATTTATTTTGTTCGCATGGAGGTCTCCATTCTACCATCTTGATAGTGTACATTCACTTGATTTATTAGTGTATGATCGTTTTCAATAAATTCAATTTTAAAATAGGTATTATCTTTTCCGTTCATTTTTGTACGTGTCATTGCTTCCAGCTGGTATTTTGGTCTTCCTGTTCGCTGATAAAATAAATTACCGTTTTCATAGGTGAAAATTCTTTCACCAAAAACTCCTACGTATCTCTTCAAGGTCGTAGAATCAATTTGAAACGGATTATTTAACGCATTTAATATATCTTGTTGCCATTTCAATGCATGCACTTCGTCGCTGTCTTTGGCATCTGCTTGAAGCATTTTAAAGATAGTATCTTCTGCAGTTGTAAGTGCTTTATCTAAAGTGACTATAACATCAGGAATTACTCCCACGTCTTCCCAATTAGTATGTGTAATTGCATTTATTGCTTTACCATAGGGAAGATATACTACACAACCATTACCGATACTTCGTTCAAAAGTATTGTGAGCACCCCCGCCCGTAATTTCTCCAATTATTGTAGCTCTCTTTAAATTTTGCATATCATAAGCAAATTCTTCTGCAGCAGAAAATGTTTTATCACTTGTGAGAATATAAAGTGGAATTGTGCTAAGTAACTCCATACTACTATCAGGTGAAGTCCAGAATTCTTTTAATGTATTTGATGGTCTGCTATAAGTATCATTTATATGGATTTTTGTTTTAAAAAATGCACTGCAAAGTTGTGTAACGGCTTTAGGAGAACCACCATCATTGGCTCTTAAATCGATAATTAACGCATGGGTATTAGCTATAAATTGAAGTGCTGATCTCAAAATTATTTCTCCTTCATCATAATCAGCCCAAAAATGGTCCAACTTTAAATATCCTATATTACCATAGATTATTTCAACTTTTTTAAATCCGTAATTTTCATTCTTATTTCTTTTAGAATTATCATTCGTGTTTTTTTGTTGCTTTACTTCATCCATCAATAACTGCTTTTTTAATGTTGGATTATATTGCACTAATAGATGTTTGTCATGATAGATCGAATAAAGATCTTTCGTTAGCGCATCTGTGAAATTAATCGGGTCTGTAAAATTAGAATACGCACCTTCTTTATTTCTCTCCGTTATATAATTACTCATTTTCACAGCAATTGTTGAATCAATATATTTTTTTTCAATCAGATTATTGATTTTCAATACAAGGCTGTTTTTTGAATTATTGTTAAGTATTATCTTCTCGTTATTCTCTTGAGAGAAAATTAAGAAAGGTAGAAAGTGCAGCGCAATTAATAGAATATATTTGATAGGCATAATTACTTATTTTCCAATCCATCATGGATGTAATTGAAAACGTTTTCCGAATTAAAATAGTTGATAGAAGTATTTTTAGATTTAAAATGATGCCTATTATTATTGATAGAAATCTAACTTAGGGGAGTGTTAATCTCTATTTATACCCCAAATTGTGTCAAATGATGGTTAAGGTGTTTGTAAAACATATTGTTCCACTCATTTTTAGTTAAAACTCCAAATGAATGTGATTCCTTTCCATCAAAATAGGATTCACCTAATTGTTTAGTTTTATTTATGTAATTTACCAGACGATCCTTTTCTATTTTGAAATCTCTGGTATCCTTAATAATAAATTGCGGAGCAGTATTACTACTTCTAGGATATGGTACATCCGTAACAACTTTATTTTTAACTAAACTCTTAAGGATAAATTTTAAGACGAAATTTGGTTTCTGGTGTTTATCTTCATAAACCATTTCATAAGCAACATTGCAATGTGCTAACATTTGTTCTACTGTCATTTTACCCCAAAGTGGTTTTGTAGTAGATTCTAATTTGTTAATGCGTTTGATAATTTCTACAATATCTACTTGTGTGAATACGTTATTCATTTTACAATTTATAATATTTAAGTTCGTAATTTGTAAATTCTGTAATTTCGATTTATATAGAAACTGAATCTGACAATTTAATTTTTAATTCTGCATTTTGATTTCTGCATTTTTCTCAACCAATTTCTTCTAGTTTAAAAGTCTCTCCCAATCTCACCCCTTTATCTGTCATCTGTAAAGTGCAACATTCGTTTAATGGATCATGTTCAAAAAATAAAATATATTTTTCTGCAACAGCTTTGGTTAAGAATTCAGCTTTCTCTTGTAATGTAATTAACGGACGAGTATCATACGCCATCACAAAAGGTACTGGAATATGTCCAACGCTTGGAAGTAAATCCGCTAAGTAAACTAATGTTTGATTTTTGTATTGGATATGTGGCAACATCATTCCATCTGTATGTCCGTTCATATATTTGATGGTGAATCCTGAAAACAATGCTGCACCATCAGTCGTAAATTTCAACTGACCAGATTCTTGTATTGGAAGAATATTTTCTTTCAGGAAACTTGCTTTCTCACGTGCATTCGGTTGCGTAGCCCATTTCCAATGAGCTTCGTTACTCCAGTACGTTGCATTTTTAAATGCGGGCTCATATCCTGTTTTATCTTTATTAAATTGGATGCTACCACCACAATGATCAAAATGTAAATGAGTAAGAAATACATCGGTGATATCTTCTCTTGAAAAACCTTTTGCTTTCAATGAATTATCAAGTGTTGCATATCCATTTAAAAAATAATGACCAAAAAATTTTGCATCTTGTTTATTTCCCATTCCATTGTCGATCAAAATAAGTTTATTATCGAGTTCAACTAGCAAGCATCGCATTGCCCAGTTGCACATATTATTTTCGTCGGGCGGATTCAATTTTTGCCATAAGGATTTAGGCACCACACCAAACATAGCACCACCATCCAGTTTAAAAAATCCAGTATCAATTGTGTGTAATTTCACTTATGTATTTTTTTCAAAGGTATTGAAATGCATATAAATTTAAAAGCTCATTAGATCTGAAATTTTCGTAACAGAACTGTTCACCTTTGGATGTTATTAACTCATGAATATTTTTACTAGAAATACTACTTCAAATATTAACTTTGAGACTGTAAATACAACTATGAACGTACACTTTATTGCAATCGGCGGAGCAGCCATGCATAACCTGGCAATGGCACTTCTTGAAAAGGGATACGAAGTAACAGGATCTGATGACGAGATCAATGAGCCTTCACGAACTCGGTTATTGAATTCCGGTATCTTGCCCGAAAAGATGGGATGGTTTCCTGGTAAAATTCATGAGCGACTGGATGCGGTTATACTAGGGATGCATGCGCGCAGTGATAATCCTGAATTATTGGAGGCACAAAAATTAAATTTACCTGTTTTTTCATATCCTGAATATCTGTACGAACAATCAAAAAATAAAAGACGTATCGTGATCGGTGGAAGTCATGGTAAAACTACGATCACTGCCATGGTGTTACATGTTTTGCAGATTGCGAAGTTAGATTTTGATTATATGGTAGGCTCGCAGTTAGAAGGATTTGAAACGATGGTTCGTATTACCGATTCTGCGCCAATCATTATTCTCGAAGGCGATGAATATTTATCTTCTCCTATCGATCGCCGTCCGAAGTTTCATTTGTATCATGCTGATATTGCTTTGCTAAGTGGAATCGCTTGGGATCACATCAATGTGTTTCCAACATTTGATAATTATGTAGAGCAATTTAGAATTTTTGTAAATCAAATTCCTGATAATGGAACGTTGGTTTATTGCAATGAAGATGTAGAAGTCCGTAAAGTATGTGAATCCGCAAAAAATAATTTGCATAAGTTTCCTTATTCAATTCCCGCTCATGAAATCCGTGATGGAATAACTTTCTTGAAAACAATATTTGGAGAAATAGAATTGCAAATTTTCGGTGAACATAATTTATTGAACCTTGAAGGAGCTCGTTTGCTTTGTGAGCAAGTTGGAGTAGGAGCACAACAATTTTATGATGCTATAAAATCGTTCAAAGGCGCAGCACGAAGATTGGAATTGATAGCGCGATCTACAAAGGCAATTGTCTATAAAGATTTCGCGCATTCACCGTCTAAATTAAAAGCCACTACTTCTGCTGTTAAAGAACAGTTTGGTAAACGTAAAGTAATTGCCTGTATGGAATTGCATACCTTTTCCTCCTTAAACAGCGAATTTTTAGAGCAATATAAAAGTTCGATAGATGCTGCTGATGAAGCAATTGTTTATTTCAATCCACTTACATTGGAACATAAAAAATTGGCTGCACTGTCTATTGATCAAGTTCGAAATGCATTTGCCCGACAAGATATTAAAGTGTACAATGTGAGTGCAGATTTAAAATCCTATCTCGAAAATTATTGCTGGAATGGTGAAGTGTTATTGTTGATGAGCTCAGGAAATTTCGATGGACTAAATCTAAATGAATTTGGCAAAAAAATAGCCGGAGTATAAGTCCAGCTAAATTTTATTCACATAATATTTTTTTCATTGGCACATTGGCATACTAACAAATCGGCACATTGAACTAAGAGTTCATCGAAACTAAAAACTCCTCATTCGATTTTGTTCCGCGTAAACGTTCAAGAATAAATTCCATGGCCTCCATCGGATTCATATCAGCAAGGTGATTACGAAGAATCCACATTTTTTGTAGCATCTCACGATCTAATAATAAATCTTCACGACGAGTACTAGAGGCAACAAGATCAACAGAAGGGAATACACGTTTGTTTGCAAGCTTACGATCTAATTGCAATTCCATGTTTCCAGTTCCTTTGAATTCTTCAAAGATCACTTCATCCATTTTAGATCCTGTATCCGTTAAGGCCGTTGCTAATATTGTTAATGAACCCCCATTCTCGATGTTACGTGCAGCACCAAAGAAACGTTTTGGTTTCTGCAATGCATTCGCTTCAACACCACCAGATAAAACTTTTCCGGATGCAGGAGCGACTGTATTATATGCGCGTGCTAAACGAGTAATAGAATCTAATAAAATACAAACATCATGTCCGCACTCTACTAAACGTTTTGCTTTTTCTAAAACGATATTTGCAATTTTCACATGACGGTCAGCAGGCTCATCAAATGTAGAAGAAATCACTTCTGCACGAACACTTCTTGCCATATCAGTAACTTCTTCCGGGCGTTCGTCAATCAATAAAATGATGAGATAAACTTCAGGATGATTTGCGGCAATTGCATTTGCAACCTCTTTCAATAAAACAGTTTTACCAGTCTTCGGTTGTGCTACAATCAATCCACGCTGACCTTTTCCGATCGGCGTAAAAAGATCCATGATACGAGTTGAATAATTATTTTGTCCGTTGATGAGATTAAATTTCTCATGTGCAAAAAGCGGCGTTAAGAAGTCGAAGGGAACACGGTCGCGAACAATATCTGGCGACTGACCATTGATAGTATCAACCTTCACTAAAGGAAAATATTTTTCGCCTTCACGTGGTGGACGAACAGAACCTCTTACGGTATCACCAGTTTTTAAACCATACAATTTTATTTGTTGTTGCGGAATAAAAACATCATCTGGTGAAGGAAGATAATTGTAATCCGAAGAACGCAAATATCCGAAACCGTCAGGCATCATATCAAGAACGCCTTCTGCCATCACATTGCCACCGAAATCAAAAAAGTTTTCTACAGGAGCTGCAACGGGTTTACGTTGTTCACGCGTAGCAAATTCACGAGATGGTGCGGCAGTTTCACGGTTTTCGCGATTAGGTTGTCGATCCATAGTGGGACGTTGCTCCGTCTGCGGATAATCCATGCGATTGCGTGCAGGTGGCTCAAAACGTTGTGGAATTACTTCTGCAGGCTTTGGGGGATTGTATGATGGAGGCGGAGTAGATTTAATATTTTCCTCATCCTCATCTAACTGCGACTTGCTTCGTGGTGGCTTCTCAGTACCAAAAGAATGAGGCATGTAAGTTACTTGAGCTGCAGTTTCATCACCATCTTCTTTAACTGGAATTATTCGTTGGCGCTTTGGTTTATTACCATCCAATGCATCCATATTATCGGAATTTGATGGAGAAAATGTTGGCGCTGCAATTTCAGCTGTCGCCTTTGCTCTTACTCTCGGAGCAGGTGCATCAGCAGTTTCTTTTTTCGAAGTGTTTTCTTCACCTGTAGCTGATGAAATATTTTTTTCCTCCGAAGAATCTTCTTTCTTAGCACGAGCTCGTTTTACAGGCTCATGTTTAGCTGGAATTTCTATTCCAAGCTCTTTGAAATTGATTTCGGGGTTAAGCGCCTGATGGTCTAGAATTTTGTAAACCAGGTCTTGTTTTTTGAGGCTTTCGAATTGCTCAATTTTAAGTTTGCGAGCTAAATCTTTTAATTCAGGTAGCAACTTCTCATTCAATTGAATGATGTCAAACATGTAAAAGGGGATTAGAATGTTTAATAATGATTCTGCAATAGTTGATGCAGGGAATTTTATTGGGGAATAGTAGGGGAGATATCGTTCAGAACAAATAGAACGTATAATCTGTAATTGTCAGGGAGATAAAAATCGCAGCCGCTTAATTACACCGCAATAATACAATAATTACGATTGCAATACAAATTTTGTTTCCTTTTTCTTATCTGTTTTTTATGAACATGGTATTTAACATCTTTGCATCCTTATCAATCTCATTTATGCTTCAACGTATCCAATCCATCTATTTATTGTTAGCTGCTTTATGTGGAATTATTTTATTTTTCACCCCCATCTTTACTCTTGCGCCAGGTGTAACTGCCGTTGATGCAGCTAGTTATAGATTTTCCCTCTTAAACGTTGATTCCATAATCAATAATGTTTCAACTTTTCAGATGCGCTTTTGGCCGCTAATTATCATCAATTCTCTCGTTGTAGTTATTTCTTTGGCGACGATCTTTCAATTTAAAAATCGCAAAATGCAGTTAAAATATTGTGGATTTCTAACATTAATTCAAGTTTTATTAATCGTTTTACTTGCTTATGATACCGAGCAATTACGCATTACAATTGGTTCCGGACATATTTTGAATTTCTCTGTCGCAGCTTTACTAGTTGTTTTACCGCTCCTCTTTATTCGTTTGGCTGGGAGAGCGATAAAAAAGGATGATGATTTAGTTCGTTCAGCCGACCGATTGCGGTAACACTCCTCGTAGTCCAAGTTCAATCACATCTAATTCCAGAATTTTTCCTTGTTCAATTTTAAAGCGAAGCATGGTTCTCACTTTGTGAAATCCATGTATACCCGCTGCTCCAGGATTCATATAAAGCATGTTCTTTTTCGGATCTCGTATTACCTTCAAAAGATGACTATGTCCGCAAATAAATAAGCCAGGTTGATGTTCATCCATGAGCGTACGAATTCGTGGAATATATCTACCAGGGCTTCCGCCGATGTGTGTGATCATCACCTTTAAACCTTCGCAAGTAAAAATTAAATCTTCTGGAAAACTTACACGAACAATATGATCGTCGATATTCCCATGCACGGCTCGTAATGGTTTTAGTGCTTTGATTTTATCTGCCACATCAATTTTGCCGATATCACCAGAATGCCACACTTCATCCGCAGCTTTCACGTGATTTAAAATCGCATCATCGATATACGAATGCGTATCGGAGAAGAGAAGTATTTTCAATTTAATTAATTCTCTTTAAAACAAAAGTCCCAAGCTTCTTTTCTGGCTACTGAAGTAAGTTTAGCATCCGGGTGTGGAAGAAAATAAATTGGAATAGATTGATCGTTACATTTGAAAATACCTTTTGCAACAAGTAACATTCTTTTGTTAGATGGAATTTCTAACTTCTTTAAATCACTACAAAGGTGGTGATAGATAAAATAGTTTTTGAGATTGTTGGAAAATCCTATTATACTTTTTGGTTCAAGGATGTCAATCAATTTTAAGAAGAGTGGTGTGGATAAATCTAGATCTGTTTGTGTGAGTTGGTCTTCCTGTTTCGATCTGAAAAAACAAAAGTTGGAACGAACAGCATTATCAATTTCTTCAGGTGAAAAATATTCTAATAACGGACGAACTATTTTTTGTAACGATCCTAATTCCTTATTGAGATGCAATCCTTTAAAGTTAATTGTTGGAATAAATTCTTGTGCAGTATACTTTTGCTTTAATTCAACTTCCCAATTAAATTCAACAATAAGATTTTTTCCTTTTTGTAATTCCGTACTTGAAATAGTATAAGCCCACTTCGCACTTTTATCATCAGCCAATTTTTTTATCGGCGATTTGTCGAAAGCAATTTTCGTGTCATTAAAGAGTTCCTGAATTTCATGTTCCATAAAATTAATTTCTTTCAATAATTAGATGTAATAGCAATGCATGTGATGTTTTATTTGTTTAAGAAAGCATGCAACTTTAATTTATTCGATAATTTTCTTCGTTTTATATGTAAAACATTTCGCTAATTTAAAGAATTACTATTAGAATGAACATCTTTAATAAAAATTAATATAGTATAAAATAGCCATTTGTATAGGGATAAAATTTATAAAAACATTGTAATACCGTTTTTGAAAATTAAAATCTAATCTTTATGACAAAATTGCAACGTATTATTTGGGGTTTAATTTGAAATGCATAACTTTATACTACATTCAAAGCAACTTTATTCTTTTACTATGAAACGCATTTATTTAATTTTTATTTTTTCAACTATCATTGGTATAGGGACATTGTCTGCGCAACCATACCTAAGCAAAACTAATTCGGGTCATCATAGTTTTATTGAAATGCAACGATCGTTCGATGCATGGAAAAAATCGGTAGACATTAATAAAGAACATGGTTGGAAATATTTTAAGCGATGGGAAATGGATATGCAAATGCACACCGATGCACAAGGTATTCCCGTGGATCCTAAAACGTATATTGATATCGTTACAAAAGAAGCTGCAGATAGAGAAGCAACAAACTCTTCACGTTTTAACAGTGCAGGATGGTCGCCAGTAGGCCCAAATGTTTTGCCAAACAATTTAACAGGCTACATGGAGAACGGAATTGGAAGAATAAATTGTATTGCTTTCCATCCAAGTAATGCAGCAACTTATTTTGTAGGTGTTGCTCAAGGTGGCGTGTGGAAAACATCGAACAACGGAACAACATGGACACCACTCACTGATAATTTACCCATTACTCGAATTAGCGATATTGCGATTGATCCAATAAATCCAAATACCATGTATATTTCTGTTGGTGATTTTGAATACATCGGCTTTGGATTAAATCTCAATGGAAAAAAACGAAACACTCACTACGGACTTGGCGTTTACAAAACTATAGATGGTGGAATGACGTGGCAACCTACTGCACTAAGTTTTCAATTAACGAATGGAGATGCATCGCTTATCCGTAAAGTTTTGATTCATCCAACAAACACAAATAAATTAGTTGCTTGCGGTGTAAATGGAATGTATAAAAGTAATGATGTAGGCGTTACTTGGACTCACGTTCTCGATTCTCTATTTTGGGATATGACCATTGACCCGAGCAATCCCAATATTTTATATGCTGCATCAGGATGGGTTCAAACCGCAAATATTGGAAATGCTGCGATTTATAAATCAACAGATTTTGGTGCCTCTTGGACCATGTTAAATACTAATATTCCATCAACAGGAAGTGTTCAACGAATTAAATTATCCATTGCACCAAGTAATTCTAATTATATTTATGCATTAGCAGTTGATGTGAATAATGGTTTTTATGGAATGTATAAAAGTACAGATGCTGGTGTTAGTTGGCAACTTATAAATAATGGGGTGAATGTTTTAGATCGTGATGATGGCATAAATTCAGGTGGACAAGGAAATTATGATTTAGCGTTATCAGTAAATGCAAACGATGAAAATATTGTTTACGTTGGTGGAATAAATCCATGGATTTCTATTGATGGTGCGAATACTTTTAATCCCGTTGCACATTGGACTTTAAATTACGGACCAACAATTCATGGTGACATACATTTTATAGAACAACAACCATTAACGGGGAATCTTTTTGTTTGTAGTGATGGTGGCTTGTATCGAACTTCTAACATGCAAGGTCAATCGTGGACAGATGCAAATAATGGTATTCCTTGGCCAACGCAATGGACAAACCTTTGTAATGGATTTGCGATTACTTCTTTTTATAGAATTTCAAGTTCACGAAACATAATTGGACGATTGTTAGCAGGTGCTCAAGATAATGCTTCTTTTTATTATGATGGTAGTGCTTGGTCTACTGTTTTTGGTGGTGATGGAATGGATAATTATCTCGATCCAAACAACAACGATTTTTTAATGGGAAGTAGTCAATTTGGTAATTTTTTTCTAAGTTCTGATGGAGGAGTTTCTTCTACTTCCACCTTTAGTAACGTGCTAAATGAATCAGGTGAATGGACAACACCAATAATTGCCGATTATAACAATCCAGGAACGCTCTATGCAGGATATGAAAATGTGGTAAGGTCGAATGATTACGGCAACTCTTGGTTCAGTATTTCTAGCTTTCTTCCAAGTGGAATTGCGAACAATGAAATTTCTGCCTTAGCAGTTTCAAATAGTAATGGCAATTATATTTATGCTGCAAAGCGTGTGCGTTATGAATTCGGAGTTCCAGGGAGTGTATATGTAACTCCCGATGGTGGCACCACATGGAATGATATTACTGTTGGATTACCTGATTCCTTGTACTATACTTGCGTGGATGTGAAATACAATAGTGCAACAACGGCATATATTTCAATGGCTGGCTTTAGTGTTGGAAATAAAATTTTTGCAACAACAAATGCAGGAAATACTTGGCAAAATATTTCTTACAACCTTCCCAATATTCCTATCAATTGCGTGAAGAGTATTCCTGGAAGTAATAAGTTAATGGCAGCATCTGATATTGGCATTTATGTTTTGGATAGCAATTCAACAACTTGGATCAATCAAAGTGTAGGATTACCCAATGTTATTGTTCAAGATATTGAATTCAATCAAGCATTAGATAAAGTTTATCTTGCTACTTTCGGACGAGGGATTTGGTCGGCTGATTTGAGTGCAGTAACTGGATTAAATGAGCAACCTACTATAAGTGATATTAACATTGAATTAAACCCCACTATCAATCATGGGAATTTTACCATTCAAATGTTAAATGTACAACAGAAAACAGAATCTTTTACTCTTGATATTTTGGATGTAAAAGGTGCAAAAGTGTATTCTACTTCCTTATCTGGAAGCGATCATTATGACCAACAACTAAATTTACCTTCAGGAATGTATTTTGCAAAACTGAAAAGCAAAACATATTCGGGTGTGAAGCGGTTTGTTGTGATGTGATTCGCGCTTGCTATTTAATGTAGTTTGGCGAAACACATTTATTCCAATATTCAACTATCGTTTTAATAGTTTGTTTCAACTCAATAAAATTGTTTGGCTTAATAAAAAATCCTTGAATAGACTTTGAATAAGCATCAACCACATGTTGTTGTTCAGCACTTGTTGAAAAGAAGAGATAAGGAATAGATTTAATTCGCAAATCTTCATTTTCATGAACCTTTGCTCGAAGTTCGATACCATTTAATTTAGGCATGTTAATGTCTGAAAAAATGATAAATGGTTCAATGGAAGTATCAGTGAGATATTCAAGAGCTTTTTCTCCCTCTGAAAAGAATTTAATTTCATTTTTGTATTCTAATTCATTAAATACTTCCATCAAAAGATCCTGATCATCAATGTCATCTTCAATAATAATAATAGGGCCGCCTTTGTTCATGATATGTTTTTTACATTGCAAAGTAAGGTATAATTAAAACTAATTGCAAACTGTAGAAAAATTCAAAATGGATAGAATACCATTGCAGCATTTATCAATCTTTTTTTATAAGATTACTTAAACTAAAACACTATGGTAATTGTTCTGTAATTTTAATTTTTGATAAATCAAATCCTTTCTCTTTCAGTCGAAAAATTATTTGCTGATAAATGGTTTCTTCCATGTTGGACGTTCTTGATAAGATCCATAAATATTTTTTATTGGGATGACTAACTACTGCATAACTATAATCATCTGCTAAATCAATAATCCAATATTTTCCTGTGAAGGGCCAAAAAAATTGAACTTTCAATTTTGCATTGCCAGAATTCTTTTCCACAAAAGCTTTTCCTTTGATAGAAGAAATCTTTCCAGTTACACTATTTTTATTACACTTATTCTCAACTAATACATATCCTTTATCACTTAGCGTGTACTCAGCAGTAGTGCAATGACAACCCTTTTGAAAGCGTTGAGGATAAGAAGCAATTTCATACCATTTACCTGCATATTTATTCAGATCTACAAATGGAACAGTTTGTAGTGTTTGTGCATTTAATAGTGCCATAGTTATAATTTGAAATAGTAAAATAAGTTTAAAAATTCTTAAGTTCAATTTGTATTTTATTTTCGTTAATCATAGTTTCTAATTGAAATAATTCATTCGTACCCAAGGCTTTTCTCCTTCTAGTCTTACCATTGGCATAATGCCAAAAACCTCCAGCAATAAAATTTGATCAACAAGAATGTCACTCAATTTCTCAAGCTGACCTTTTTTTAAGTGAACACGCAATAGTTCAATTTCCTTAATGACATTTGTTGTTATAGGACAAATTATTGTAGACAAATGAGTTTCATTTAATAAATCGGTTTGTACAACTACAACGGGTCTTGTTTTTCCTGGTTCAGTTCCACGCCTTGTATTAAGGTCAGCTAGCCAAATGTCATACTGTTTAATCTTCATCAATTAATTTTTCAAATTCACGTAAGATATCCATTGAATCTGCACTTGTTAATTTCGATTCCTTTACCAATTGCTGCTTTAGCAGTTTCCGCTTATTGTAAAGATAGTAAATGTTAACATATCGTTATTGAGTTGTTGTGTCATTGAGTGTCGGCTGTGCGTTGCGTATTTTTTATTTTTTTTAAAGCGTTGGAATTTTTTTTTTAATTCAATTTTTCTTTTCGGCTTTGCAAGCTCTTTTAAAAACTTTGGTCTGTGCGGTTGCTGGTGCGGTTTTTAAATGTGCTTGCAAATGCGTTAGCTAATTTATGCTAATAGTTTTTCCAATTTCGTTTTCCACTTTATCCAGTCTTTCATTTCCTTGGTTTGTAAATCTACAAATTTCTGTGTGTGGTCGTGATGTATTAAATGACAAAGTTCATGTATAATTACATATTCTATGCAACCTTTTGGTGCTTTAATCAATTCAGGATTTAATATAATTTTTCCTTTTGGTGTGCAACTTCCCCAACGTGTCGGCATGTCACGAAACACAATGGAACTCGGTTCTACTTTGTGCTTCTTGAATTTGTCAATTAATGGTTGTGCAATAGCATGGAATTTGGTCTTTGCATGTTGCAAATACCAATCATTTAATAAGTCCTTTGCTCTTGACTTCTCGCTTGTAGTAACTTCAATAAATTTACCTTTTAATTTTACTGATTCATCTTTACCAAGGTGAATTTGCAAACGATATTGTCTGCCTAAATACAAATGTGTTTCGCCTCCTATAAATTTACGTGCAGGTGTTTTCGGATGAAATGAAAGAAAGAAACTTTGTTGGCGGATTATCCAAGGTGCTTTTTTCCGCAACTTCTCTTTCACTTTTTCAATTGAGGTGTCAATGGGTGCCTTAACCAAAACACTTAATTCTGGTGTAACGGTTATACCCAAAGATTTTCGGTTTGAATATTCCAAACTGAAATCAATTTTCTTACTACCAAATTGAATTGCGTCAATCATTATTTATAACGGATTTTTGCAACCTCTATACACTTGTTCGCTATTTCGTCCATCTCACCAAACGAAAGATTGATATTGTATTTGTCCCTTACTTCATCAATTAAATAATCTCCAATTTCAATTTGCAATTTTCCAGTGATGTTTGTTTTGTATTGCCAATCAATAATCGGTTTGCCATTGTCTAACACAGCATCTATGATCATGTCGTCAATATTCAAGGCAGATTGTGTTGAAATTTCTCTCTTCACTACATCATCCTTTATTTTGTCGCCTAACGATTCCAAACTCAAACCATAAAATGCTTTTGCAATATCTCTATCTTTTAATGCTTCTGGAATATCACTGTCGGTGTGCAACAAAACAATATTCATTATTTCCTGCACCTTGTTTAAGAATTGTGCTTCGTTAATTCTTTTGGCTTCATAGTTGGCAATGGTTTCTTTGAGCATCAGTGAAAACTTTTTGTAGAATGCAGGGTCTTCATTCATTTTCTCTGAAATATGCTTCGAGGTTCGACTTGCAATTTTGTCTGCTTTTGCTGCTTTACCAGTGGTATTCTCTACTTCTTGCTGAAATTTTTCCTTGTCAAAAATATTTACCAACTCGGTTATGGTTTCCACTTTTTCAGTGGTAATATGTGTGTCAATTAGTTTTTGAATTTGTCCAGCATATTGTTTGAAATCAATTTCATCACTGTATCTTTCTACTACCGCCAAACGAAGTTTGAGAAACATTGTCAAATCTTCTTTGTATCGGGTTATTGTCTTTTCTTCTACTTGATTATAAAACTGAATTGAAGAAAGTGCCAGCTTTAAACCTTTAGCAAATGCCGATAACTTGTCGTAAAACAAAACACGAATGGCTTCATCTTTCAACAATATCTGATAGGCTTCCGCATCTCTTTTGTTTGCTATGGTTTTGAATATGTCCCACAATTCGGAGTGTTTTTGAGGTAATTTATTTATTTCTTCACTAATGTTTACCAATGTTCCTTCCAAATCGTCTGCATCAAAATCTTCAAACGAAGAGTACATCTGCAAAGCATCATCAAGGTTTTCAATTACACCGTAATAATCAATGATGTAGCCAAATTCTTTGTCAGGATAAATGCGATTTACTCTTGCAATTGCTTGTAGTAATTTATGGCTTTGTAAATTTCTTGTTAGATATAAAACAGTGTTTTTAGGTTCGTCAAAACCTGTCAATAATTTATCTACCACAATAATTATTTCAGGGTCTTTCTGATTTTTGAAGCGGCTGATAATATTCTTTTCATAGCTTTTTGAATTGCCATGTTCATCCAACATTTTTTTCCAAAACTTGTTTTCCTTTTCGGATGATTTTTCATAAGCACTTTCTTCTCCTTCTCTTTCGTCAATAGAAGAAATTAAAACTTCGCTTGTAACAATTCCAATTTCATCCAAAAACTCTTTGTAGCGAATAGCATTCACTTTTTTGTCGCAAACCAATTGTGCTTTAAATGGTGTGCCTTGCCAGTTATCACGAAAGTGATGGCTAATGTTCCATGCAATAGCATAAATCTTTTGCTCAGCTCCATTCAGTTGATCAGCTCTTGAAAATTTCTTTTTCAAATCCGCTTTTTGATACTCGGTTAGTGGTTCAGAAACCATTCCAAAAAATGTATCAATCGGACTTTCATTTACTTCTTGTTTTGCAACTCTTCCTTCGTATAAAAGTGGAACAACAGCTTTGTCTTTAACCGCTTGGTCAACCGTATAAGCATCAATTACACCTCCAAATTTTGCTGCTGTGTTTTTATCTTTTTTGAAAAGCGGTGTGCCAGTCATAGCAATGAAACAAGCGTTGGGCAATGTTTTTTGCATTTCAATATTAAAAGTGCCGTGTTGCGTTCTGTGGCCTTCATCTACCAAAACAAAAATATCTTGGCTTTCTAATGGCTTGCTACTTTTTTTCATTGCTGCTACAAACTTGTTGATGATGGTGGTCACCACCGCATCACTCTTACTTTCCAAAAGTTCAACTAATCGCTGGCCTGTGCTTGCGTTTTCAATTGATTTGCCACACTTGCGAAATGTATCGCTTATTTGTCTGTCTAAATCTGTTCTATCGGTAACTAAAATTATTTTTGGATTACGAATGCTTTTATCCAATGCTATGGCTTGTGCAAGCATTACCATTGTTAAAGATTTTCCGCTGCCTTGTGT
>JANXSD010000081.1 GCA_025352785.1 Bacteroidota bacterium | reverse complement strand
TCAAAAGTTACTGCACCTCGTGATTGTAATTCAAGCATTAAACGTGTATGTTCCGCCATCGAATCATAACTCATCTCAATGTATTTTTTAGGATTTGATTCGCGCAAAATATTGCCTTCTTCAACTGACAAACCTTCTGGTAAATATCCAACAAGTGGATCATGTGCTGACGTTTGATCTGTTAATACATCTGGTACAATATTTCGTTCAATCAGTCGCTTCAACAATTGCACCGCAGTACAAATAACACCAATTGATTTATTTTCCTTTCGTTCTTTCAACAACAATGCGTGATCGATTGCTTTATCTATATCTCGTTCTATGAAATCTAAATATTTTGTTTCGATTCGTTTTTGTGCTCGCCACTCTTCGACTTCAGCAGCTAAACAAACGCCATCTGCCATCGTGATTGCAAGAGGTTGCGCACCTCCCATTCCTCCTAAACCAGCTGTAACACAGAGTCGACCTTTTAGTGATCCGTTAAAATGTTTATCGGCAACAGCATTAAACGTTTCATAAGTTCCTTGAACAATTCCTTGCGATCCAATATAAATCCATGATCCCGCAGTCATCTGTCCGTACATCATCAATCCTTTTTTCTCCAACTCATCAAAATGTTCCCATGTTGCCCACTTTGGTACAAGCATCGAATTGCTGATAATAACTCTTGGCGCATCTTTATGAGTGGGTAATATCGCAACAGGTTTTCCACTCTGTACAACTAATGTTTCATCTTCATTTAAATCACGCAATGCTTTAACAATTAGATGGAAGGATTCAACATCACGAGCTGCTTTCCCTCGTCCTCCGTAAACAATTAAATCTTCGGGTCGTTCTGCAACATCAGGGTCAAGATTATTATGCAACATTCTTAATGCAGCTTCTTGTACCCATCCTTTGCAGGAGATTTTATTTCCCGTTGGTGTAATGCTTGTACTAAGGTCTAACTTTTCTTTTACGAGGGTATTCATTTTGTGAATTGACTAAGATTTATTTTTCGTTATGGCAATATAGAAAAAAATATTATTCTGTTTTTTGGGGAGTCTCAAAATTTGGGCTATCTGATTTTTTTTTCCAAGGACAATGACGGCAATTATTTTGACAACAATATCCTCGTTTTAAATGGTATTTCTCGGTAAAGACAATGTATCCTTCAACTGAAAGGTAATAATCTTCTTTTTCAAATTTATCATAAAATGACATATTGCAAAGATCGGAAATTTTAAATCAATTCACCATTGAAGCAATATGCCACTAAGCTAATTTGAATTTTGAAGTTTAGATAATTTGATAATGAGTTAAGTTGAATTCCTTAGAAGACAATTGACAATCATTACTTTTGCATTATGATTTTAAATTTGGATAAGGTAGCACCCATTTTACAGGAAGTTTTTCATCCAATTTTTAAGCAACAAAAACTTAATATTAAAGTTTTACGATTAGATTTAATTGATCCGATTACAGGAGGAAATAAATGGTTTAAATTGAAATTCAACCTCGAAGTTGCAGAAAAGTTGGGCTGTAAAACCATCATGAGTTTTGGTGGACCTTATTCCAATCATATTGCTGCCTTGGCAAGTGCGGGTGCTCAATTGGGATTCGAAACTGTTGGGGTTATTAGAGGTAAATTACATGACAATCCAACTTTGAAGCGAGCAAAACTTCAAGGCATGAAATTGATCGCTTGTGAGTATGAAAAATATCGTGCTTATCGTAATCCCGATAACTGGAATGAATTAGTAGAGCTGTTCCCTAACGCATTTATTATTCCTGAAGGTGGATCAAATAATCTCGGTCTTCAAGGATGTAAATTAATTGCGAAGATGATTCCTGAAAATACAACTTCTGTGTTTTTACCCGTTGGCACAGGAACAACTATGGCCGGATTAATTTCTGGTAGCGAAGGAAAGTTTTTTGTTGAGGGCATTGCAGTAGTTAACGCGGCAGACTATCTGAAAAATGAAATTGATGGAAAGATTAAAGAAGAGTTTAAAAAGAATGTAAATTCAATTCCTACTAATTATCTTCTACATCATGATTTTACCTTTGGTGGATATGCTAAGTCAGACTTAAATTTAAGTTTGTTTCTAAAGGATTTTCATCGAGATAATTCGATTCCAATTGAACCAATTTATACAGGCAGAATGTTTTATGCACTAGTTGCATTAGCACATTCAGGTTATTTTTCAAAAGGAGTCTCCATTGTTGCCATCCATACTGGCGGTAACCAATATAATTTGAGTTAACAGTAGTTTGTTAATACAGTTTCAAAATAACAATTATAATTTTGCTCCATCGTAGCTACCTTTGATGCGATTAAAAATGATGAATAAGAAATTACTTGTATTGTTCGCAATATATCTTTTTTCCGGGTTTAATACAAACGGAAAGGCGCAAGCTAAGGGAGACAGGATGACTCCTGAAGAATATATTGCTTTATTTAAGGATGCAGCATTGACGGATATGTCTAGAACCGGAGTTCCTGCAAGTATTACGATGGCGCAAGGAATGTACGAATCAGATTATGGAAATAGTCCCCTTGCTTTAAATGCCAATAATCATTTTGGAATTAAGTGCCATGTAGAGTGGGATGGTGCAACTTACCACCAAGACGATGATGCAGCTGATGAATGTTTTCGTAAATATAAAAATGTTCAGGAATCGTATGACGATCATTCCGTCTTTTTAAGAAGTCGTGAACGTTATAAAACGCTTTTTAATTTAGATATTACAGATTATAAAGGGTGGGCAAGAGGCTTGAAGAAAGCTGGCTATGCAACTAATCCGCAGTATGCTCAAAAATTAATCGACTTAATTGAAAGATATAATTTGAGTGATTTGGATAAACAGGGAACAAAAATGCCAATTCAGATTGCAGATTTAAAGAAATTACCGTCAACTATTTCTCACAATGAAACAAGGGTTACGGAGAAACCAGTAACAGGTAAATCACAATCTCTATTCACCAGTATTAATACTGTGAACAATGTCCCTTTTGTTCGCGCCCGTAAGGGCGATACTTGGCTTAAACTTACCAGAGAAAATAATCTGGAGTTGTGGCAAATCCTTTCTTACAATGACGCAGATAAAAATGTAATATTGCATGAAGGTGAAATTGTATTTTTGAAAACAAAAAGGAATAAAAGTGAATTGGAAAAGCATGTGGTGAAAG
Source organism: Bacteroidota bacterium (assembly GCA_025352785.1). Taxonomy (GTDB): domain Bacteria; phylum Bacteroidota; class Bacteroidia; order AKYH767-A; family OLB10; genus JANXSD01. Next base: position 2,652 of record JANXSD010000081.1, on the reverse strand, counting down.
ATGGTGAAACAATGCGTTCTATTGCTCAGCTATATGGTGTTAAATTGAAAAAACTTTATCGCATGAATCGCATTGCATCAGATAGTCAAGCAAAGTCTGGAGATGTTTTATACCTAAACAAAAGTTTGTTATTGGGGTTGCCTTTATAGATTTATTTCATTTTTCTTATTGACGTCGATAGTTATCGATGCTCTTATTTTCAATTCGACCCTGAAGGGGTCAAATGTTTATAGCCCCGTATAAAATACGGGGCTATAAACGTCACCACCAACATCGACCCTGAAGGGGTCGAATAATTTGTTGTCGGTAATTTTGAAATTTTGTGATTTCAAAATACAATATATTTGTAATTCATAAGCCTTAAAGTAATTCCCCCGAAAAGTAATTAACATGTCAAGCAAGATAGACCAAAAGAAGGCTCAAAAATCCAAGAATTTAGCCCAACAACAATTCAATCCAATTTATTATAAATTATTATTTGTTGTTGTAATACTTTTTCTGTACGGACGATCGATTGGTTTTGATTTTGTTCTTGATGATGATTTGTTCATTAAAAACAATCCACTTGTTCAAAATGGTATTTCGGGAATTGGTCAAACTTTTTTTCATGGGAGTTTAGAGTATTTCCGAGGATCTAATTTACAAGTATATCGCCCAATGTTATTAACAGCATTTTGCATAGAAAAAGCAATGTTCGGAAATATACCTGGAGGGTTTCATTTTATTAATGTTCTTTTATATGTTTTTACATCCATAGTTTTTTTTAGCCTAATTCGCAAACTACTTCCCAATTACAACCCTTTCTATGCATTCATCATTACAATGCTATTTGTAATTCATCCTTTACATAGCGAAGTTGTTGCAAATATTAAAAGTCAAGATGAATTATTGTCTACACTTTTTTGTTTATTGGCGTTATCATTAACGATTAATGTATTTGAAAATAATGGGAAAAAATCTACAACATTAATACTAGCTTTATGTTGTTATCTCATAGCATTATTTAGCAAAGAGAGTGCGGTCGCATTCGTTATCATTTTTCCATTAGCTTTTTATTTATTGAAAGGAAGTGATTTGAAAAAAACTTTTTTCAAATCACTTCCTTTTTTTGGTGCTGCCTTGTTATTTGTTTTTATTCGTCATGAAACGTTGAAAAATATTTTTCAGGGATATGAAACAACAGTGATTGAAAATGTATTGTATGGCGCAAAAGGAATGGGAGAACAGATAGGTACTCGACTTTCGATCCTCTTAAAATTCCTCTCGGTAATGATCCTTCCCATTTCTCTTTCGTGGGATTATTCTTACAATCAAATTCCAATAGTGGGATTTAATTCAATAGTTCCTTGGATCTCCATTTCACTTTATGTTTTTATTGGAGTTGTAATTTTGACAATGTGGAAAAAACGTCCAGAAGTAGCGTTTGGATTTAGCTTTTTCTTACTCCTCATTACACCCACTGCCAATATCTTTTTCCTTAATGGAACAACTTTCGCTGACCGGTTTTTGTTTTTACCTTCGGCAGGATTTATAATGGCGATAGTAGCTGGAATACTTTTCTTGACTAAGTCAGATTTAAAAAATATTTCTAAACCATTGCAAAAACGTATCAATGTCATTTCGCTGGCCGTGTTTTTAATATTTTCGGGATTAACAATTAGTAGATGTGGTGAGTGGAAAAATAATCTCACTTTGTTTGAGTCGGCAGTTGTAAATACACCAAACAGTAGTCGTGTTAATGCTGGGCTCGCAACTGAATACATGAATAAAGCTGAAAAGGAAACGGATAATCAACAACGAAAACAACTAATTAATAGTTCAATCCAATATTTCTCCAAAAGCTTATCTATTTATCCGGATAATTCAAATGCATCATTCAAGTTAGGACTTATTTATGCTATCATAGGTGATACTACTCAATCAATATCTTACTATCGTTTTTCATTAAAAGCTAAACCTGATTATGTTCTTGCATTAAACAATCTTGCAGCTCTATATGTTGCTAAACAAAACTATGATTCCGCTATATATTTCTTTAATCGATCATTTCAATCGGATTCATTAAACGAAATGACATTAACTAATTTAGCAGTTGTAAATAATATAATTAACAACGATGAAAAAGTTGTCTATTATGGTACTAAGGCGCTGGATTTGAATTTTGGAAGCGCTAAACTTTATAATGTTTTATCTCAAGCAATGGCAAGAAAAGGTGATTTAGAAGCTTCTCAAAAATACCTGCAACTTATGAATTCTACTACTAATGTTGTGTTGCAATAATTAATGTCAAATCTTTATAATTTAATTCCTTAAACTTTATCAATTTCACCAAAATTTCTTTGAAAAATAGATCCAAAGGCAATGCCGAAAATCGATTTTTTTAAGATGTCTTAATAAGAAATTTACTTTGTATTTTTAAACTAAATCATGAAAACATTTGGTAAAAGTTTAACAACAGTTGCTATTCATTCAAAGTTTAAAAACATTTTTATTAATAAACAATTATTTTTTGGGTAAGGATATTACCTCGTTGTTGCAATTGGATCAAATATATTCCTTTGGATAATTGTTCTATTGGAATTTGAAGTGTGTTGATTCCTTCAGTTGACGTTCCATTAAAAGTATTTAAAATTCTGCCGCTCAAATCTAGAA
>JANXSD010000051.1 GCA_025352785.1 Bacteroidota bacterium | reverse complement strand
TAAATCGAATTGATTGTTTTTAACATTTTGTTTTGTTTGACAAACGATTCTTCCAGAAATATCCAATAGTGAAATGGTTGTTTTTGATTCTGGAATAATGGGTTCATCAAAAACGATGCTTGCTTTATCAGTTGCTGGGTTCGGAATAATTTTAAAACTTTTATTGCGTGAGCTAATTTCATTTACGCCAACGGTATTTAATACGGTTATATAATGTCGTATTTCATTCCACGTATTACAGCCGTTGGAGTAAATGAAATTAGTTCACGCAATAAAAGTTTTAAAATTATTCCGAACCCAGCAACTGATAAAGCAAGCATTGTTTTTGACGAACTCATTATTCCAGAATCAGCAACAACAATTTCACTATTGGATATCTCTGGAAGAATCGTTTATCAAACAAAACAAAATATTAAAAACAATCAATTCGATTTAGAACTTCATTCACTCGCACAAGGCACTTATTGCATTACTATTCAAACAACAAATAAAGTGTATAGTGGTAGAGTGGTTATAATTCGTTAATTTTTGGATACTAATTAATGTGATTGAAAAAAATTAATTCTGATTGCCAATAAGACTTTTTTTTCTTAGTTAATCATAGTAATCCCTCACATCCTGATTGCCAAGGAGACTTGTTCTTCATGGGTTCAAGACAATTAAAAATTTTTCTACGAAGATTAAATAATCTTCTATGTCTAAAATTTGAGCATTAGAAGTGTGTTGTGGTCAAGCATACGAGCGAACCGACTACTGGTTTACCGATTAAGAAATTAGAAACCTATGCCTATCTTACATCAATTGGCTTTTAATTTATATTATTGATAATTTCGGTTAATTAATTTATACTTTCGTAATGTGCTTAATTTCCGTATCCCCTGTTTCCTTGTTTGCTCTAGGCAAACATGAGATCAAACGAAAACATACATGTCAGATAAAATAAAAACCGTTTTCTTAATAGGAATTTTTTGTTTTGCACTGCTGGTTAATTTTTCATACTGTCAGCCCGTTCAATTCCGTTTCAAAAATTTTACTGTCAAAGACGGCATATCGGCAAAAGAATACGGTCAGATTTTACAGGACAGTCGCGGCTTTTTATGGATTGCCACCCAGAATGGGTTAAACCGTTATAATGGAATCTCCTTTCAAAAGTTTTATAATAATTCGTCTGATTCCAATTCGCTTTCCGGCAATGTTATTAATTCAATGACAGAAATGCCTGGTGGGTTGCTCCTTATTGGAACCAATGACGGGTTAAGTGTTTACAATATTTATAATAATCGTTTTGAAAACTTCCGGCTAAAAAAAAATTATTCCGTAGCCAGAAAAAATATATTTATTAGGAATGTATTTACTGACTCAGAAAAAAATCTTTGGGTGAATTATAACGGCATCATAGATATTTTCGATTCGCTGCTTAATTTTAAGGTCCGGTTTACTGATTCACCTGAGGGAAAATTTTTAAAAGGAATCACGATTGTCTATAATCATTCGACAATCGATGACTGCGGTAATCTGTGGATTCCGTCTGATAATATGGGCGTTGTGATGGTTGAAAATAAAACGCTAAAAGTAACTTGCTTTAAAAATTCACACGACTCGCTTTTTCAAAAAATGGCAATTCGTGGATTTTACTTCGACAAGCAAAATAAAATTATTTGGTATTCTCCTTGGGGTTATGGATTATTGAAGTTTGATGTAAAGGATAAAACGTTGAAGAATTATTCGTTTGCTCCGAAAGGAACCATATTTTCCAATACTTATAATACCATTAATGGAATAATTCCGTGGAACGATAAATTGATTTTAGGTAGTGAAAGTGGAGGCTTATTTGATTTCAATCCTGTAGATGGAACCAGTAAAATATATATACATGATATTTACAATCCTTCCTCCCTCGCTTCAGATGAAATTTCAAGAATGTATTTGGATAAAGAGCAAAATCTGTGGATTGCCAACAGCGAAGCATTGAGTAAAGTGCATCTTGCAAAATCGCCCTTCCATTATTTTTCCAATGAATTCAGAACCGGCTTGAATCAACCGCTTGCGGAATTGACAAGCATGACTCTTTATGATTCCTGCTGTCTTCTCGTCGGAACGATGAATAACGGATTATCAGTTATCGATTTGAAATCAGGAGCTGTAAAACAAAAAATAGTCAGTGGTACTTTGTCGGGATATGAAAATATTATAAATAGAGTGTATGTTGACAAAATGAAAAATATTTGGGTGGGAACCGCAGCAGGATTTTTCTTCTATGATATAATTAAGAATGTTTTTACTAGGCCATCGGGCATATTCGCAACAATACCTAATGACGAAGTCTCTGCAATTTTTCAGGATTCTCATGATGACTACTGGTTTGGTTTTAGGAGTGGGCTTTCACTAGTTCACTACTCGAACGCTGAGAAAAAAATGAAAAGGTATTATTATCATGATAAACATGGTTCGCAAGATTTTCCATTATATTACATCAATAAAATCAAAGAAGATCCAAAAGGTAATATCTGGTTTTCAACTGTTCTTCCAGAAGGGTTCGCTTTATGGAACAGAACATCCGATTCTTTTATCCAGCTTCCGGCAACAAAATATACTGATGAACATTTTTCAGAAAGCATCTGTGATGTTATGCCAGATTCCGGCAACACAATATGGCTTGCCTCTGGAGCGGGTCATGGGTTGCTCCGATATAATTATGTTTCCAATAAAACCGAAAGCTTCTCCCGGAGTTATGGACTGAACAACGAAATTGTCAAATCCATTGCGCGAGATCATGAAGGAAATCTCTGGTTGGGAACACATAGCGGACTTGCAGTATTTAATCCTGTCGAAAGGAAATTTAAAAACTTTGACCTTACGGACGGTTTGCCTGATGAGGAATTCACGCGCACATCTTTTTTTGATACCGCAAGTAATCTAGTTTATCTATTAACTTCTCATGCTGTTGTTTATTTTAATCCTCGTGATCTAAATAAAAAAGAAACGACACCGAATCTTTACATTCAAAAAATTCAAATCAACGGAAAGGATACTACTGTTGATTTATCTCAACCACTGCAATTATCATACAACCGGAATTATATTAGCATTGAATATACGTGTGTTGATTTTAAGAACGGAGATAAAATAAGGTTCTCTTATTTTCTGGAAGGATTGGATGCAGCATGGAATGAAGCAGGCAACAACACGTTTGCAAACTATTCGAATCTTGCACCCGGAAAATATATTTTCAAATTAAAAACATCTGCGGGAAATGACGCAAGTAGTACTGAAATAAATGCACTTACGTTCACCATCTTTCCACCATTTTGGTCGACCTGGTGGTTCAGGATTATTGTTGCGCTACTCTCAGGAGGATGTATTGCATGCGCCGTTGCATTATATTTCAGACGAAAAATAAATATTGAATATCGTGCATTCGAGCAACAACAGCGAATAAATTCGGAGCGCACACGCATTAGCAGTGAATTACATGATGATCTTGGTTCAGGCCTTACTAAAATTGTGATGATGGGCGATCAGTTGAGAAAGAATGCTGACACTAAAAATGAGCAGCTAATTTCACGCATGTCATCTTTTGCACGCGAATTAGTTGACAATATGAATGATATAATCTGGGCACTTAATATGCGAAATGATTCTTTACAAAATCTCATCGCGCACATCCATAAATACGGATACGAATATTTTGATGACTCGAAGATCAAATTGCAGATGCTCATTCCGGAAATGATTCCCGAAGCCGCACTTTCTGGAGAAGCAAGAAGAAATATTTTTCTGGTAGTTAAAGAAGCACTTCATAATATTTCAAAGCACAGCATGGCGGAGATTGTTTTCATCCATATTGAATTATCCGGAAAAGTAATTCTTGTGAATATCTCTGATGACGGTCGTGGTTTTGCTAATAATAATTCAGGAAATGGGCTTCGAAATATGAAACAACGGATGATCGAAATTGGCGGAACGTTTACAATTGATTCACCCGCAAAGAATGACAAAGGAACGCATGTAAGTGTTTCATTTCCTTTTTCATAACACAAAATTGCTATTGTAAAGAATAATTTAATGAAATATTTTTACGTCTGATAAAAAGCAAATGCCTGATATACGTATTGCGATAGTAGAGGATGATCCCGACATCCGGAGGCTGCTCGAAGAAACCATTTCGTCGGAAAAAGGATTTGTGTGCGATGCTGTTTTTGAAAATGCTGAAGACGCATTAAAAAAAATTCCATTGAGAAAACCAGATATAGTATTGATGGATATCAATCTCCCAGGTATGAATGGGATTGAATGTGTGAAACGTCTCATGGAAGTTTGTCCAGACATCCAAGTAATGATGTGTACGGTGTACGATGAAGATGAAAAAATTTTCAACGCCCTACTTGCCGGAGCCACAGGTTACATAGTAAAGAAAACTTCTCCTGAGAAATTGGTGGAGGCGATACGCGAATTACACCAAGGTGGTTCACCCATGTCAGCAAGCATAGCGCGAAGAGTGGTCTCCATGATGCTCGCTCATAAGCCTGTGTTGACGGAAGAAACGTCTTCTTTAACTTCACGTGAAAAGGAATTACTCCATCTGCTTTCTCATGGTTATCGTTATAAGGAAATCGCTGAAAAACTTTCCATCTCCATCGAAACGGTAAGAAGGCATACGCAAAGTATTTACCGCAAACTCCATGTGCAGTCGCGCACCGATGCGATCAACAAAGCGTTTCATTAAAATATTTCCTTAACCTTTTTAACTTTCTATGCGACTTTAATTTCCAGATGCATGTGCTAATACCAATTGCCAATATGTTTTAGTCCAATCTACTTGTCCTTTTTCATCATTACTTCTTAAAAAAATAGTTCCTTAGACAAAGGCTATGCAACGATTTTTTTAAATCGTCTTGATAAAAAAATTACATCGCATCTTTGGACTAAAACATATTTGCAACTGGTATAACACTTTTATGTTATTTCACGATATTATTTTTATTCATAGAATTACACAAGGAAACACTCGTTGATAAGCGTTGTTTTTGACTACAATATTCTTTAGGAATTATCAATTTAATTATTAATATTTAAACCAAACTAACATGAAAACAATCAAACAATTTGCTATTCTGATAGCATTGATTAGCTTGACTGGTCCAATGCTTTATTCGCAGAGCCGTCCATCAACACTTCCAAAGGAATATTATGGACGAGAGGCACAACAAAAAATTCCGGGAGCTTCATTTGTCAAAGAAGGCATGGAAACATCTTTTCCTTCCTTCGTTCGCTTTGAGGAAACAAATAAAATCAGCAGCTCTGATTTTATTCCGTGGCTTAAAAGCACGATGAAGACAAATGCGGAGGTTGATTTCAAATCCTTTAAAAAGGAACAAGATGAAATCGGATTTACACACGAGCGTTATCAGCAAACATTCAAAGGAGTGCCTGTTGAGAATGCGACTTATGTTGTTCATGTTAAAAATGGAATTGTAAGTTATTTCAACGGACAGGCGGCAGACATGTCTTCTGCTCTTTCTTCGGTGCCTGCACTAAAGGAAGATGCCGCGTTTGATGCTGCAAAAAAATATGTAGGAGCTGAACGCTACAAATGGGAGGATCAATTTTGGGAAAATAATTTGAAAGAGAGAACAAAAAATCCTGCCGCAACTTATTTTCCAAAGGGGGAACTATGCTGGTATTCGGTTTACTTTAATACGCCCGGACAAACTTCAACATTCAAACTTGCATACCGCTTTGATATTTCAGCAGCAAGTCCGGCAAGTGAAAAGCGGATATATGTAGATGCAAACTCAGGAGCAATTCTTGCCACTTTAGCTCTCGAATCTAATTGTAACGGAGCGCCTGTCAATACAATTTTTAATGGTAACCGTCCTGTTTTTACTGACTTTTATGATGGCACAAATTATCGTTTAAAAGATGACTGCCAGTCTGCAGAAATACAAATCAGAGCATGGAACAGTGTAAGTTGCACTCCGTCGCCAAGTGAAATTCAAAATACTTCTAATACATGGAATAACAACAACAACGAAACTTTTGGTGCCACTGTGCTTTGGGAGACAAGACAGGCATACTGGTATTGGTTTACAGTACGGGGACGTAACAGCTATGACAATGCAGGAGGAGATGTTGATGGGTATATTAATGCTATATTCAGCGGACCATGTTCTCCAAATCCTTGTTGTGTAGGCGCTAACGGAAATAATGCGTCTATGTCTTTCACTGGAGGCCAATTAAAAGTGGGTAGAGCAAGTACAGGTACGTTGGCTAATTCATTTGCTACCCTTGATATTCTCGGTCATGAATATACGCATGCTGTAACAGGTTCCACGGCTGCATTAACCTATGCCAATGAATCCGGTGCATTGAACGAATCCTTCAGTGATATTTTTGGAGAAGCAACAGAAAATTATATTACAGGAACAAACGATTGGCTGTTAGGCAGCGAACGCACGTCTGGTGCCTTCAGAAGTATGGCAGATCCCAGTGCAGCTCCGTATGGCGACCCTGCTACTTATCTTACCGGAACTAATTGGTGTGATTATACAAATGCAGGTTTGCCCTGCACCATGAATGACGCAGGAGGTGTTCATACTAATAGCGGTGTTCAGAATAAATGGTTTTATCTTTTGGCAGTGGGTGGTTCGGGAACCAATGACAATGGCATTACATACAATATTTCAGGAATCGGAATTCTAAAAGCAGCCAGCATTGCAGCACGGAATCTTACGGCCATTTTAAACAATAACTCAAATTATTCTGATGCTCGAGCCGGGTCATTGCAGGCAGCAGTTGATTTGTTCGGAGCATGTTCCAATGAATTGAAACAAGCTACCAACGCTTGGCGTGCAGTAGGAGTAGGGGCACCTTATTTTGATGTAAATGCTGTTATAACTTCTGATTACAATAACAGGAATGTTTCCTGCCACGATGCCTGCGATGGATCGGCTGTTGCTAATGTTATCAGCGGAATTTCACCTGCCTTTTTGTGGAGCAACGGGGCAACAACATCATCTATCAGCGCACTTTGCCCCGGAAATTATACAGTAACCGTCACTAATGTTTCAGGATTAGGATGTGCCGTTGTAACTAAGACCGTTATTATTAATAACACCCCTTTACTTGTACTTCCTGCACTAACTTTATCCAACTACAATGGATATAATATTTCCTGCAATGGCGGTAATGACGGAACTGCAGCAGCAACCCCTTCGGGCGGAACAGCAGCTTACGGTTATTCATGGAGTAATGGTCAGAGTTCTTCAAAAACAACTGGACTTACGGCTGGAACCTACACGGTGACAGTCACAGATGTAAACGGATGTTCTATCACCCAAAGCGCTACATTAACTCAACCACCCGCTGTTGCAACTACAGCTGCACCCACCACCAATTACAATGGATACAATGTGCGATGTCATGGAGGAAGCGATGGTGCTGCGGCTGCATCTCCTTCGGGCGGTGTTGGCTCATTCACATTTTACTGGAGTAACGGTGCAACAACAAATCCTGCAACGGGACTTTCAGCAGGAACCTATACAGTGATTGTTACTGATGCAAACGGCTGTACGAAAATAGCAAGCACAACATTAACGGAGCCGCCACAATTAACCATTGATGCAGGAGCAAACAAAATTGTTTACTTTGGATATCCTGATTCCTCTTGTGCAAAATTGCAGTCATCAGGAGCAGGTGGTGGTGTGCCTCCGCGCACGTTAACGTGGAGTAACGGCAGTCATGCAGCGTTTATCAATGTTTGTCCAATTGCTTCAACCATTTACTACCTCACAATAACGGATGCCAATGGATGCTCCGCTACCGACAGTGTAAGAGTTTGTGTTATTGATGTGAGGTGTGGACCAGGACTTAAGAATGTTACGATCTGTCATGGAACAGGAAGTGTCACCAATCCGTACGTTACTCTTTGTCTTGATAAGCAGGGAGCAAAGGCACACTTCCTAAATCACATTGGCGACCAGCTTGCAACCTGCGGCATTGTTAAGGTTTGCAATTTTTCTGGAGTAGTGGCAAGATTTGATTATTCAAGTGACGACGCAATCAACAGAGATGATGCTTATCTCGGAGCATTCCCTAATCCATTTTCCGATATAACAACAATAAGATTTAAGCTATCTGAAAATGATAACGTCACGGTAAAAATCTATGACCTTTCAGGTAGAGAAAAAGCATTGTTATTTGCAGGAAAAACGGTAGGAGGAAATATTTATGAGTCAACCTTTGCGGGGAATCTTCTTTCGAATGGAGTCTATTTCCTCTATCTCAAAAAGGAAAACGGTGAAAGCATTGTTAGGAAATTAATTTTAACGAAATAGTTATAGCGATCTGATTTAAAACCCGTCTCACTATAGAGACGGGTTTATATTCTGCTCAAAAAAAAACAAATGAAAAAACAAATCTTTACTATCCGACTGTGTATATTTATACTAACGGTTTCATCCATGATGCCGACTACTTCCACCGCACAAAAAATTGCATGTGGCGGGCAACATTCTCTTTTCATTTGCAGTGATAGCATAGTGAATGATTGGGGAGCGAATCAGTTTGGTCAGTTGGGTAATGGATTAGCCAATAGCAATGTACCACTGGTAGTAACCTCACTCAGCGGAATTACAAATATTGGCGCAGGAGTCAATCACTCCGTAGCTCTCAAGAATGATAGCACCGTATGGGCTTGGGGAGATAATTTGGTTGGGGAACTTGGCAATGGAACTAATACTAATACTAATATTCCAACACAAGTAATCGGGCTTTCAGATATCGTTGCCATTTCCTCCATGTATCATTCACTTGCTTTAAAACATGACAGTACCATAAGTGCATGGGGTTACAATGATTTTGGAGAACTTGGAAACGGAACCAACATAACCAGCAATGTTCCAGTACCGGTGATTAACCTCACAGGCATTATTCATATTGCATGTGGATATTACCATTCACTTGCTATTAAAAGTGACAGTACTGTTTGGGCTTGGGGTTATGCATTAGCAAACGGACAAAGTGGATACACCAATGCACCAGCACAAATAAATAATCTTAGCGGCATCATTGCAATTGCAGGTGGAAATACTTTTTCGCTCGCTCTTAAAAGTGATGGAACAGTTTGGGCTTGGGGAGGCAATAACGAAGGCGAACTTGGAAATGGAACTACAACCAATAGTATAGTTCCTGTTCAAGTGAGTGGACTCTCAGGAATCATAGCTATTGCGGGAGGCGTTTATCACTCACTCGCACTAAAGAGCGATGGAACTGTGTGGACGTGGGGATTTAATTTGTATGGTCAACTTGGTAACGGAACAAATGCAGATAGTCATATTCCTTTGCAGGTAACCGGACTTACAGGCATAGTTGCCATTGCAGGAGGATATGGGCATTCTATTGCGATGAAGAATGATGGCACTGCGTGGACATGGGGCTATAATACTTATGGACAACTAGGAAACGGAACATACGCTGATAGTAATGTTCCTGTGCAGGTAACAGGATTGTGTCAAATTTCTAATTCAATAAATGAAATGACAGGTTCTTCAAGCATTTCTGTTTTTCCAAATCCCTTTAAAAATGAGTTTGTAATAAACGGAACCGATGAAAATGGAATAGCAACAATTTTTGATGTAAGCGGAAAACAAATTCAAAAGCAAATGACTTTTAATTTGGAAACTAAAATCAATACTGAAAAATTATTGCCAGGTTTTTATTTGCTACGCTATACGGAAGAAAATACTATTGGGATTAGTAAGTTGCTTAAATATTAAGAAAAGTTTGTTGTTGGAAGCCGAATGCTGATTTCTAGATGCTCAATTTTCTTTTTAAAAATCTCAGTTCCGAATGCATTAAAAGTTTTTACTTTAACGTAACGAAGTAATTTATTTTCTAGCGTTACAATCTAAACTATTCTCCTAATCTTAACACTATCATTTATAATTAAGCTCTCCATATTAATTCCTTCTAGTAAAACTAATCCAGGCGTTTTCCCTTCGCTTATGGATCCAAAAACATTTTCAATTCCTAAAAATTCTGCGCCGTTAATGGTCGCCCATTTTATGAGACGATCAAATGGAATTTCGGGGTAAGATTGTTGAATGGTTTTCAATTCATCGAGGATGTTTAAACTATGATTTGAAGCAAGACTATCAGTGCCAATGGTAACTTTTATTTGATCGTTATTAAAGAGATTTACATTAGGTAGGCGGTTAGTGATGTATTGATTTGCATTCGGACATAAACACCAATAAAAATTTTCATGTTGTGAAGTTGCCCAGGCAATTTCTTCTGCGTTAGTGTAAGTATTGTGTACCATAAGCAAATTATTACTTGCTACTAATTTTGGCAATGTTCTTTGTAATGGTGTAGAATCAGGTGTTACTTTGAAGAGTGAATAATCCAATCCGAAATCACTAAATAATTTCGCAAACGGGCCAGTTTTATCTGCGCAGAATTGATATTCATCTATGCTTTCTTCCATGTGAATACATATTGGAACCTTCTTTTTATATTCAGCACTAAGTAATTCGAAAAGCCAATCGGAAACCGAATAGGGTGCATGTGGAACAAGGCTTGAAGTATGTTTTTCTATCGAAGAAAATTTTTCTGAAAGTGATTTTGCTTTTAATATTATTTCCTCTGCTCTCCTTGGATCTAACCCAAATACTTCTACGAAAGTATGATAATGCAACTGTGATTTTCTTTTCACTTCAAAGGAATTTTCGAAATTGGAAATGTCACCCACTGCAACAATTCCATTGCGCCACATTTCGTCTTCTGATTTTTGCATTGCAACTAATTGTTCTTCTTCAGAAAAAGTAAAGCGTTGCGCAAATAAGCTACGTATGAATGCACTCATACCTTGCTTTTCAATTATGCATCCATGTAAGTGAGATAATTCCAAATGACAGTGCGCATTAATAAAACCTGGAACAATTATTCCATTTAGAATTTTCGTATTTTCAGGAATGGCACTTTCATTAATGCTAATAATTTTTCCCTCAGGATTACATTCAATCCATCCATTTTTAATTACTGGTCGATTACCTGAGAAAATTAAATCGGCGGAAAACAGATGGTTCATAGGAGGAGATTTCGTCTTCAAAATTAGCTGAATCATTTATAATGGACGATTCTAGATGCGAATTTCACAGTTTTGCATCAATTCAGTATATCTATGAATGATTTTATGGTTCATAATCGGCTTTGGGGTCGTATCTTTGCCGAATCATGCAAAAGCCCAATCTCCGCCACCTCGACGCTGAATTCTTGAAGGAATTTTTTGTCAGTAAAGGTGAAAAACCGTTCCGTGCAAAGCAAGTGCAAGAGTGGATTTGGGAAAAGGCAGCACGCTCTTTTGAGGATATGACTAACCTTTCGAAAGAAACTAGAACATTGCTCGAAGAGAATTTTGTGTTGGATCCTATCACCATCGATAGTCAACAGATTAGCAGTGATCGCACCATTAAAAATGCATTCAAATTACATGATGGATATATCATCGAAGGAGTTTTAATTCCGACTGATTCACGCATGACGGCGTGCGTGTCTTCGCAAGTGGGATGTAGTTTGACGTGTAAGTTTTGTGCAACGGGTAAATTAGATCGCGTGCGTAATTTGCACCATGATGAAATCTTTGATCAAGTGGCAATTATTCGTGAGCAAGCAGAAAAAAATTACGGCATTCCACTTTCAAATATTGTTTACATGGGAATGGGTGAACCATTACTGAATTATAGCAACGTTTTAAAAAGTATTGAACATATCACTTCTCAAAAGGGATTGGGTATGGCTCCTTCTCGCATTACTGTTTCTACTGCAGGTATTGCGAAGATGATTAAAAAGTTAGGTGATGATGAAGTGAAATTTAATTTAGCCTTATCACTTCATGCTGCAAATGATAAAAAAAGAAGTCAGATTATGCCAATTAACGAGCATAACACGTTAGAGGTTTTAGAAGAAGCATTAAATTATTTTCATGATAAAACAGGTAAACGTGTGACTTTTGAATACATCGTTTTCAAAAACTTTAATGATAATATTGAAGATGCGAAAGAGTTGTTAGCATTTTCTAAAAAAGTTCCTTCGAAAATCAATTTGATAGAATACAATTCGATTGGTGATGGTGAGTTTCAAAATACTAGTGATGAAAAGTTAAATCAATTTTATCAGTATTTGTCGAAGAATGGTTTAGTTGTAAATCTTAGACGAAGCAGAGGTAAAGATATTGATGCTGCTTGTGGACAATTAGCCAATAAGGAGAAAAAAGTTCTTCAATAATAATTTATTTTTTTTCTAATTATTTCAACGCTTGAAAATTAGTCGTCTTGTTTTAATTTTATCATTTGTAAGTTTACTTGCTGACATCGCAAGCGAACTTTTGTATCCTGTTATGCCAGTTTATTTAAAGTCGATAGGCTATTCATTTATTGCCATTGGTTTATTGGAAGGAGTAGCAAATCTAGTTGCTGGAATTGCGAAAGGATATTTTGGAAAGTTATCTGATAAACGAGGTGAACGAAGTGTTTTTGTGAAAACTGGTTACGGTTTTTCAGCTATAGGAAAAGGATTGCTCTTAATTTCTTCTGCATTACCGATCATTTATTTATCACGATTAACTGATCGTTTAGGAAAAGGAATTCGTACTGCACCTCGCGATGCAATTCTTGCCGCAGAAAGTACAGAAGAAACATACGCTGCAGTGTTTGGATTTCATCGTGCGATGGATACAACGGGAGCCGTTGTTGGACCAGTGATTGGATTGATATGGTTATATTTTTATCCAGGCAATTACAAAGGAATGTTTATGATCGCTGTTTTTCCTGCAGTAGCATCATGGTTGCTTACGTTAATTGTAAAGGATAAATCGATTAAAGAAAAGCCAGTTGTTAGTTTAGAAAAAAAAGGCGGTTTTTTTAGCCATTTTGGTTACTGGAAAAATGCGAAGCAAGAATATAAATCTCTTGTTGGGACATTAATATTTTTTGCTTTAGTAAATAGTCCAGATGTGTTTTTATTACTCACAATTAAAGCAGCAGGATTTTCTGATCAAACGATGATTGGTGCTTATGTGTTTTATAATTTGATCTATGCATTGTTATCGTATCCTATTGGGAAATTAGCGGATAAAATCGGAAAGATGAAAGTGTTGATTGTTGGAATAGTGTTATTTGTAATTACCTATTGCGGGATGGCGTATTCGTCAACACTTGCTGAGTTTGTAATTCTATTTATGGTATATGCACTTTCAATGGCATGTACAGAAAGTGTTGTGAAAGCCCTAATCTCTGGATTTATTCCTGATAAAGAAAGAGGAACAGCAATTGGATTTTATTCTAGTACCAGTAGCATCGCAGCATTAATCGCAGGTGCATGGACAGGCTGGATGTTTGGTTCTTATGGAATCAAGGCAGCCTTTTTAGTAACTACAGCTGGAGCATTAATTTCAATGATTGTTCTCATCTTAAAGATGAATAATCTCAAACAAAAAATGGTATTGTAATTATCGCTTTAATGATAACTATTTTTAAATAATTTAATTTTCAAATTAACACATCTTCAAATTACTTCGTTCCATATATCCTGCAACATATTTTCCTATAATATCGAATTCTAAATTTACCATATCACCACTTTTTAATTGATGAAAATTTGTATGTTCAAAAGTATATGGAATTATAGCTACTGAAAATTTTCCAGAAGATGATTCAACAACCGTTAAGCTAACACCGTTGATGCAAATCGATCCTTTTGCAACCGTATAATTATTTGATGTCGCATCATAATTAAAATGAAAAATCCAACTTCCATCTTCAATAATAATTTTTTCACAAACTCCAGTTTGATCAACATGTCCTTGAACAATATGTCCATCTAAACGACCATTAGCAAGCATACAACGTTCTAAATTTACTTTATCGCCAATCTTTAAAGATCCAATATTTGTTTTATTAAGTGTCTCTAAAATAGCTGTGACCGAATAGCGATTATTTTGAATTGCCATCACGGTTAAGCATACCCCATTATGAGCAAGACTTTGATCAATTTTTAATTCAGAAGTAAAAGGACAGGAAAATGTGAACGTTTTATTGGAACCAAATTCGATAATTGATTCAACGGTGCCTTGAGATTCAATGATGCCTGTGAACATTGGTATTTGATAAATATAAGTCACGAAATTACAAAATACGAACGAAAAAGTTGTTTGAATTTTGCAAAGCTGTCAAATAATTACTCCAATTCCTTTTGTTTGCCTACTGCTTTTGAATAGGTCGCTAGTGCGCGTTCTCTAGCAAATTTATGATCGACGATTGGTGGAGGGTAATTCAAATCTTGAAATTCGGGAACCCATTTTTTTATGTACTTAAATTCAGGATCAAATCTTTTTGTTTGTTCAGTAGGATTAAAGATTCGGAAATAAGGTGCGGCATCACAACCTGAACTTGCAGCCCATTGCCATCCACCATTGTTTGATGACAATTCAAAATCTAATAATTTATATGCAAAGTATGCCTCTCCCCATCGCCAGTCGATAAGAAGATGCTTTACTAAAAAACTTGCTGTAATCATACGCACGCGATTATGCATAAATCCAGTTGCGTTTAATTCACGCATTCCAGCATCAATAATAGGATATCCAGTTTCTCCTTTGCACCATTTTTCAAATTCTAACTCATTGTTTCTCCACTGAATTTTATTATAAGCTGGTTTAAATGAACCCGATATTACATGTGGAAAATACCAAAGTATACACATATAAAAATCCCTCCATATTAATTCATTCAACCATTTAAAACTTATTTCTTTCGAGTGGCGCGCTAACTCACGAATGCTCACGGTTCCAAAGCGTAAATGAATACTAATTCTTGATGTCCCTTTTACAGAAGGAATATCACGACGATCAGCATAATTGATAAGTATTTCATTCGAAAATTTGACCGAAGGAAATTCAAAGTTATCATCCTTGAAATTCATTTCTTTTAGTGAAATAATCTTCGTAAATTTTCTTGCAAAAAAATTATTAAAATATTTTTTATTTGGATAAGAGGATAAATAAAAGTCATTCAACTTTGCCATCCACTTACGAGAATAAGGAGTAAAAATGGTATAAGGCTTTCCATCGTCTTTTGTCACTTCCTCTTTCTCAAAAATTACTTGATCTTTAAAAGTGTTAAATGTAATTCCTTTAGATAATAATTGTTCAGCAATTTTTTTGTCGCGTTCAAGCGCGTACGGCTCATAATCGTGATTTGTAAACACTTCCTGTACAGAAAACTCTTCAATAATTTCATTCCAACATTCACTAGCATCACCATATTTTATAAGTAAAGTACTGCCATATTTTTGAATCTCTTGATTTAATAATGTCAATTGTTGATGAATAAAAATTACCCGATGGTCTAATCGATTTTCGAGCTTATCTAATATGACTTTATCAAAGATGAAAAGTGTTAAGACAGGAAATTCACTTTTAAGTGCATGGTATAGCGCAGCATTATCTTCAAGGCGTAAATCTCTTCGAAACCAATGAATATTTATAGGTATATTACTTTGCATAGATTTCATCTAACGCTATATCAAGGTTTGTAAAATGAAATTCATAACCACTTTTAATAATTTTGTTTGCAGAGGCATTGATGCTATCTAAAACAATTGACTTTTGTTCTCCCATCATGATGTTTAATAGAAATGAGGGTATTGGAATTGGGATACTTATTTTATTAATTACTGATCGTAGTGAAAGCATAAATGCATGATGATGAATTGCTGTTGGCGCTACCGCATTATAAACGCCTACCATTGATTCATTTCTTATTGCATGAATATACATTTTACAAATATCATCGATATGTATCCAGCTCATGTATTGCTTTCCTGAACCTAATAGTGGAGTTATTCCAAATTTAATTGGTGTTGCCATTGGAACTAAAGCACCACCATTTTTTGAAAGTACAATTCCTGTTCTTAATAAAACTTTGCGTATTGGAAAGTGATCGTAACTAGATTCCCATTTTATAACCGTTTCGGATAGAAATCCATTTCCTGATTTGCTTTCTTCAAATAGCAATTCATCAGAGCGATCACCATAAATTCCAATCGCAGAAGAACCAATTATTGCTTTAACATTATTTTCATTCGATAGTAAAGCATTTAATAAAGTTGCAGAAGCATCTAACCTACTTTTAATAATTTTTTCTTTGAATGAATCACTCCAACGTGAACCTGCAATTGACTCTCCAGCAAGATTTACAATATGAGTTATCCCGACTAATGCTGATGCATCGAGAGTTTTTGTTGCTGGATTCCATTGATATGTAGGAATTCCATTTTTTGTTTTTGCTTCACGACTTAAATAACTAACCTGGAAACCTTCTTCTAGCAATAAAGTTGTAAGTCGGCTACCGATTAATCCAGTTCCACCAGCAATAAGTATGTGAGGTTTTTGATTCATCATTTCTATTTTGATAAACAAACAACTACTTAAAAAGTTTTATTCTAGAAGATAATTTGGATCGAATCCCGAATCACCCGGATCAAAATTCAATATCGGTGATGCAGCTGGTCGTTTACCAAATCTTACTTGTAGGGAAAGTTTGAAATAGAAAGTGGCTGCTTGTTTACTTTTCACTTCATCTAACATCATTCTGGATCTACCAACGAAACCAATTTCAGGTGATAAAACAACATGACGATCGGTATAATATCTTCCTACGATACTAAATTTTTGGAAACGTTGCCGATAAACTAATGGATCATGAACATGTAGTGTGTCAGGTTTTAGATAATTGTAGCTTCCATTGGAATTCACTTTCAAACTCAAACTAAATTTATTGCTAAACTTGTGTGTATAGGCTGAATTAAAAGGAAAGGTAAATTGAATTTGATTTTCTTTATTTATCTTATAACCACCGCCAATTACTGGCAAGGGATAATCTCGTCCTGATAAGGGACTGTATGTAATTCCTAATGTATGCCAAAATCGATTATTGTGATAGAGTTTTCTCCAAATTAGAGATCCATTAATACGAATAAATTCAGGTTTAAACCAAAAATTCTCTGTTGGTAATGAAGTACTTAATTGAACAAGAAATAGATTACGTAAACTACTTGCCCCAGTAGCAATTAAACCTGTTACACTAAGTTTGGCATTTGTTAATAATCGAGAAGGCTCAATATAATTGATTTCAGTTTGACGCGCAGTTGCTCCCGCTTGTGCTAACACCGCAATAAAAGGTTTCCCCCCATCCGCACTTAGCCAGTCTTTACCTGTGAAAAGAGGTAATCGAAAATTAAATGAGCCACCGGTAAAACCATTTTTAATAGTTGTATCTTCCACTTGACTTGGAGCAAGATATTCAACATCGGCTTGCCACATGGATGATAATAATGGATGAGGGCGATATTCCTGTGCATACAAATTGGTAGTGTTATACATTAATAAAATAATTACGAAATATTTAATTAATGTAGGATGATGTTTTGGCAATTGTTAAGTTTTTTATGCGTGTTAAAACGAAAGTTACTGATATAAAGTATGTAAAAATCAAATGTACAGTAAGCGATTCAAATAAACAATTTCAGGGGTTTCATAGTTGGTTTATTTTGATATTCTATTTTTTATGACTGGTAAATTTAATTTACTATTGCGGACAATTTTTAAATCTATAATAAATTATTTATATCCTGCAATCAATTAATTTTGTTCAGATACTATCAAGTTACAAAATGGATTCTACCGAGTTAGAAAAATACCGATATGACCTTGCATTTTTGAGGATGATGGCCGATCAAACAATAAAGGATTTTGATCGGTTTAACTATGATCTGCAATTTAATGAACAACTTCCAGTTAATTTTTACAATTATGTAGATCAATTGTGCGACTTTATAAAAGTTTGCTGCAAGACTGATTCCAACCGCTTATCTTCGCTGTTATATGGTATTGATGTGCCAGAGCATTTACTCCCTCCACGTTCCGGTTGTGCGGATCCAAAACGTACCGCTGAAGTTATCTTACAGCGTGAGTTAATAAAAGTGGTGATGCGAAAACTTTATATAGGATAATATGTTATTTATCAGAATCCATGGCAAACATGACCTCCGTTTAAAGTAGTCCATCGGAAAAATTACTAATGAATCATTTCTCAATAAAAGATGTTGAAGCCCTCACGGGTATCAAACCACATACACTACGTATTTGGGAACAACGATATGGAATTCCACAACCTAAGCGTACTGCAACCAATATTCGTTATTATGATGATGAGGATATTAAATTGTTGTTGAGTGTCGCAATGCTCAATCGTCAAGGACATAAGATTTCAAAGATTACGAAAATGTCGAAAGAGGTTCTTGATACTTTAGTATTAGAACTTAGCCATGAAACAACCGATAAAATAGTTCATGTTGAATCCCTAACAAGTGCCATGTTGAGTCTTGATGAAGTGGCGTATGAAAAAATTCTTTCTTCTAATATTTTGCAATATGGAATTGAAAGAACCTATTTAGATATTATTTTTCCTTTTTTATTACGCATTGGAGTTCTTTGGCAAACTGGAGCAATCAATCCTGCTTATGAGCATTTCATTACAAATTTAATTCGTCAAAAATTATTTGTAGCTTGTGACTCTCAACCAAAGAATTTAAATCCTGCATCAAAAAAATTTATTTTGTTTTTGCCTTCTAATGAATCGCATGAAATAGGATTGTTATTTGCTAATTATCTGATCCGATCACATGGTCATCATACCAGTTATCTTGGGGTTAATTTACCGATGGATGATTTAGCTTCCATCATGCAAGTTTATAAAGCTGATTATATTTTAACTGTTCTCACTGCCGCAATTCCAAAGCAAACACCTTTAGCGGTAGCAAATAAATTAGGAAAGAATTTCCCAAAAACAACTATTCTTATTTCAGGAACTCAAATTTTTAACGCGAATATTCAACTGCCCAGTAATGTTCGCTTTATATATTCGATTCAAGAGTTGGTTGATTTGTTAATTTACTTGCGATTAAATTAACAATCATTCTTCCTATTTTTTCAAATGCGAAAGAAATTCATTTCGAATATCATAATTTAAAAACTTACCTGAATATTCTGCCGTTGTTGTGCTGCTATTTGCATCTTGAGCACCCCTAGAGGATACACATAAATGGTTCGCTTCAATTACAATTGCAATATCCTCTGTTCCCAATGCTTGTTTTAACGCATTCGATATTTCCACAGTTAATCGTTCTTGTACTTGTGGTCTGCTTGAAAAATATTTAGCAACACGATTTAATTTTGATAAGCCGATAACTTTTCCACTTGAAAAATAAGCAATGTGGGCTTTGCCATAAAAGGGAACCAGGTGATGTTCACATGTAGAATGAATCGTAATATCTTTTACGAGCAACATTTGTGTGTATTGATAATCATTGTTGAATAAAGTTAGTTTTGGTTCGTTAGCAGTATCCAATCCACTAAAAGTTTCATTAAGATACATTTTGGCCACTCTTAACGGCGTATCACGTAAGCTATCATCTGTCATGTCCAAACCAAGAGTAGTCATGATTCCATGAATATGATTTTTAATCCGTTCTAGTTTTTCAGTAGCACTCAATGTCAGGGAATTGTTTCGGATTGAAACCTTATTATTATCGCTTTTATGCATAAGCAATTCCTCAAGTATAAAGGAAGAACCATTCATTATTTCCTCTTTTTCTTCTGTAGCTAATGTTACTGTTGAAGGAAGTGAATAGTGGTTTTTGTTCTTTCCTAAGTCGGTTTTCATGATTGATTGGAGGTTATTAGGTTAAAGTATGGATAATGGTCTAATAACACATAGTGTGTTAAACTGTTTAACATATCTAATATTATATTAAACGTTAAATGGATAAATAGAAACAATATGTGTATTTTTTTTCTCATCTTATAAATGGCTCCTATATTGTTCAATTATCAATAAATAAAGTTTTGTATTAGATATTCAGCGCATTATATCTTGTTTAACATTATTACTAAATAATTAAACAAAAATTAGTTTTCTAATAACTTAATCCCGTAACTTTGTTGAAGGAATAAGACTAATACTTAAACATCATGACACAATTAGAATTCAATTTCAAAGTAAAAGAGAATTACAAACCACTTCGAGGGTATGCGCTTAAGCTAACGCAAGACCCTGAAGACGCAAATGATTTAGTTCAAGAAACCATGTTAAAAGCATTTGTAAATAAAGATAAATTTGAAGATGGGACGAACTTAAAAGGTTGGCTTTACACGATCATGAAAAATGTTTTCATCAACAATTATAGGAGGTTTGTAAAAGGGAATATTTTTAGCGATGATACTGAAAATCAATTCCATTTAAATTATGCAAGTAATACCACCCGTAATGATGGGGAAAGTAGATTGGTAATGAAGGACTTGACAAATGCCATCAATGCACTTTCAGATAATTTGAAAACACCATTTTTGTTGAGCTATCAAGGGTACAAATACGATGAGATTGCTAACTATCTCGCCGTTCCACTTGGAACGGTCAAAATTAGAATTCACGTTGCACGACAAAAGCTAAAACAAACACTCCAATCATACGGAACACGTTATGGTTATTCAATTAATTAAAATGGGGTAGGTATAGGTTGATAAAGTCTCACCTTTTGGGTGAGACTTTTTTTTATTGCAGACCAATTTCGCTGTAAAGGCAATATTAATATCGGATTTTAGTTTCAGTTGGAAGGTATCTTAAGCAGTTAATAATCCGCATCGAATTGTTAATTACACAATGGAAAACATTAATTTTATACGTTGTGGATTTATATCTTTGAGCAGCTTTTAAGCCTTTATTAAAATAAAATATGATCAGTAAGTTAAAATCGTTGAATAGAAGGTGGTTAATTCCTTTCATGCTTATCCCATTTGCGGTAATTAGTTGGGGATTTGGCAATGACTTTTTCGAATATGGAAAACAACTAGAAATTTTCGCTAACGTTTATCGTGAAGTGAACCATTATTATGTGGATGATGTGAATCCAGGTAATTTAATGAAAACAGGTATCAACGGAATGCTTACAAATCTGGATCCTTATACCAATTATTACCCTGAATCAGAGATCGAAGATTATCGTATCAAACATGTTAGTGCTGAGTATGGTGGAATTGGAGCTAGTTCTTTTCGAACAGGTGATAGTGTTATTGTTTTAGATGTGTTAGATAGTTACCCAGCTCAAAAAGCTGATTTACGTGCCGGGGATGTTATTGTAGCGGTGGGTGGAAAATCCCTAAAAGGACTTTCAGCAGAAGAAGTTGATGAGCTATTAAAAGGTCAAAGTGGTACAACAATAAAGCTAAGTGTTGCTAGAATTGGCGAGTTACAAATGATTGAAAAATCAATTGTACGTGCAGATGTGAAAGTGAACAATGTACCTTATTATTGCATGCTAAATGATAGCACGGGATATATTAAACTCGATAAATTTTTACAGAATTGTTATAGCGAAGTGCATGATGCTTTAGTGGAGTTGAAGAAAAATCCTAAGATAAAATCATTGGTATTTGACCTTCGTGGTAATGGGGGTGGTTTGCTGGAAGAATCAGTAAATATTCTGAATCTCTTTATTGATAAGGATCAATTATTAGTTACTCAAAAAGGGAAATTAAGTAGCTCCAATAATGAATATGTTACTAAAGCGCTTCCGCTCGATAATCAAATTCGCGTTGCCGTTTTAGTAGATAAGCATTCTGCTTCTGCGAGTGAAATTACTGCAGGAAATTTTCAAGATGTGGATCGAGGTGTTGTAATTGGTCAGCGTAGTTATGGTAAAGGTTTAGTGCAACAAACACGTCCATTGAGTTATAATTGTCAGTTGAAAGTTACTGTTGCAAAATATTATACAGCAAGTGGAAGATGTGTTCAGACAAAAGTGTATACACATCGTGGTGAAGAAGGTAACATGGAAGAATTACCAGACTCCATTATTAAAGAATTCAAAACAAAAAATGGACGTACCGTTTATGATGCAAGCGCAGTTTATCCAGATCGTTACATAGCTCCTTTTGATACCAGTAATATTGCGAAAAGTTTATACCATCGTCTTTTGATATTTGATTATGCATCACTTTATCGTTCTAAAAAATTAAGTATAGCACCTGCTGAAAATTTTAAATTAACAGATGAGGAATACAAAGAGTTTGTACAATATGTGGATGCTAAAAATTACGATTACACCACGCAAACGGAGATTGCCTTTAACGATTTAAAAGAGACTGCAATTAAAGATAAATACTATGCAAATGTGAGTAATGAATTAACGGGTTTAGGAAAAAAAATCATGCATAATAAGGATGAGGATTTGATCACTTTTAAACCGGAAATCAAATTGATGTTGGAGCAAGAAATTATTGGTCGATACTATTTTAGCAAAGGTCGTTATCAATATATGTTCCGAACAGATCCGATCATTAAAGAAGCACTATTAGTTTTAGGTGATCCTACATTGTACAATTCAATTTTGAAAGGAGAAGGATCGTATAAAGTGATCGGGAAAGCAAATAAATACTAACGTAGATTTGTTTTAAAGAACTCCTTTAAAGTTCCGTAAAAAGCGTACATCATTATCTGAAAAAATACGCAGATCATTTACAGCATATTTCATCATGGCAATTCTTTCAATGCCCATTCCGAAAGCAAATCCAGAATAGGTAGAAGGGTCAATTTTTCCGTTTTCTAATACTGCAGGATCAATCATTCCGCAACCTAATATTTCTACCCAGCCACTGTATTTACATACGTTACATCCGCTGCCTTTACAAATCTGACAAGAGATATCCATCTCAGCAGAAGGTTCAGTAAATGGGAAATACGAAGGACGTAAACGAATTTTTGTATCCGCATTAAACATTTCTTGTGCGAAATAAAGAAGTGTTTGTTTTAAATCAGCAAACGAAACTTTTTCATCAATATAAAAACCTTCCACTTGATGGAAGAAACAATGTGCACGAGCAGAAATTGCTTCATTACGATACACTCTTCCCGGACAAATGGTTCTAATAGGAGGCTTTTGTTTATCCATCACCCGTACCTGTATAGAAGAGGTATGCGTACGCAGTGCCAGCGATCCATTATAAATTGTTTGGTCTGGTGTTAAATCAATAAAAAAAGTATCCTGCATATCACGCGCGGGATGTTCTGGAGGAAAATTTAAGGCTGAGAAATTATGCCAATCGTCTTCGATCTCCGGCCCATCACTCACATTGAAACCAATACGTGAAAAGATGCTGATGATTTCTTTACGCACCAATGTAAGTGGATGAAAAGATCCTGTGTTTAGTGGCTCGCCAGGTAGTGTTAAATCCTGACCTTTAAAATCAATACTACTCTCTGTTTCAAAAGCATCCTTGAATTCAAGAATTTTTCCTTCTGCCGCTTGTTTTAATTCATTCACTAATAACCCAAACTCTTTTCTTTCTTCAGCAGCAACATCTTTCAGCTTAGAAAATAAATCGCCAAGTAATCCTTTTTTGGAAATAAAACGCAATCGGAATTGCTCTAACTCTTCTTTAGAGGAAGGCTGAAAACTTTTTGCTTCTGCGATGTATGCACGAACTACTTCGAACATGAATTAATTTGAATAAGAGATTGTTTCCCGTTGAGGAAATAAATGAAATTACGAAACAGATTTTTTTATTCGATAACCTTTACAGTCATTTTGATATCCTTTAAAGGACGGTCGCCAGGTGCTGTTGGCTCATTAGCAATTTTATCAAGGATATCTAAACCTTCAACAATATGACCGAAAACGGTGTAGTTCATATCTAGAAAAGGAGTTCCTCCTAATGTCTTGTATGCTTCACGATTCGCTGCAGTATATTTAATACCAAGTCGAGTTTCATTGCTATTTAATTCTGCATCCGTTGCAGGTTTTCCTTGAACAATATAAAACTGACAACCACTAGAAGCTTTTGTAGGATTTTCAGTTCTTGCTGCTGATAATGCGCCTTTAATATGATTCAATGAATCCACGAATTCAGCTGGGATCGTATAACCAACATCCCCACTTCCTAACATCTGACCTGGCTTGGCATTTTTAGAATCTGGATCACCCCCTTGAATCATAAATCCTTTGATTACGCGGTGAAATAAAGTGCCGTTAAGGGTACCTTCTTTCGCTAATTTGATGAAATTATCGCGGTGTTTTGGCGTTTGATTATACAATTGAACTTTGATAACACCATAATCAGTTGTGATGGCAACAACAGTTTCTTTTTCCATTTTTTTCTTGTTATTTTGGGCAGATGCAAGGTTAAAAACCATCAGCATGGCCAGACAAATTCGGATACCGTTTTTCATTTTAGAGAAATCGTTAACTTTGGAGTGTAACAGCCAGACCATTATTGATCTGTTTTGTTCTGCAATGATAGTTAAATTTGAACAAATTTAACTCCAATTCGTATAATCCCTTACCAATATAAACCACATGTTTCGCTACGCACTTCTCCTCCTTGCAATTACAGCAATATTTGCTTCTACCTCTTGTAAAAAAACGAAGCCCTGTGAGGCTATTGTTACAGTTATGGATACTTTAGGGTTGCCAGTAGCGGGTGCTCGAGTAGTTTTACGGCAGGATAGCGTTATCAATCCAACAACGGGTATTCGTGCTGATATTT
Source organism: Bacteroidota bacterium (assembly GCA_025352785.1). Classification (GTDB taxonomy): domain Bacteria; phylum Bacteroidota; class Bacteroidia; order AKYH767-A; family OLB10; genus JANXSD01. Next base: position 14,306 of record JANXSD010000051.1, on the reverse strand, counting down.
TAGCCGATGGGATTACCGCTGGCAATGGCGAAGTACATTTCGAAATTAAATTGGAAGCAGTTTTAAACCTCGAAGCTTCTCTTGACCTACTTTCTGCGAAAGATTATATCCGTTTGGAGCAATCTGAGTTGGTAAGAAAAACGGTAGTTTTAAAATAATTTTAATGTTGTTAGGTTATCAGGCTAAATTATGTAGTGAAAAAACGTAAGGTGTCTTCTATTTTATGTTTCTAATAACAATATAACCGTTTGATATTCTGATATATTTGTAGGTAGCGTAATCCATTAAAATGAAACCAACCTTCATATTTAAGCACGCACTTTTTCTAAGTGCCTACTTATTATCTTTTTTTTGCGAAGCATAGCAAAATTTCGATACTACTTATCATTATAGTATTTATGAGGAATTACCGTACAGTATCCATCAAACTGCTGATAGTGGTTATGTTTACAGTACTTATGGAGCCGATTTAAACAATACTTAAGGAGTTGAATTTGGTAAGTTAAATAAAGATGGAACAATAGCAATCCAAAAGTATTTTGAATATCCAGGTGCACAATGTTTTGTTGGATTTTCAGGTTCATTAAAACCAACTTTTGATGGTGGTTGGATTTTAGGAGCAGCTATAAATACTACTACTAATCATGGTATGGGTATGGCTATAAAATACAATGCAATCGGTGATACGGAATTTGTTAAATTGATTGGTGATACATTAGATAATGTTTTTTATGATTGTATCCAAAGTAGTGACAGTAGATTTGTGTTTGTAGGTAATCATGTAAAATATTCTCCAAACATTAATAATGATTTTTGGGTGGTAAAAACCGATACTTCTGGAAATGTGCTTTGGCAACGTACTTTAGGAGTTGGCGTTGATGAACAAGCATTTCATGTAATTGAAAATTTCAAACATCAATTGGTTGTTAGCGGTTCAGAAGCAAATACAAGTAATTTTCATCACCCTTATGTAGCTGTTTATGATTTGCAAGGAAATTTAATTAGCACAAAAAAGTTTATTCAGGGTGCTTTAAATAGTGGTGGTGGTGGGGCAATATGGAAGTATGGCACTAATGACTATTTATTAAATGCTGCATTATACACTGTCATTAATATTACGGACGCCAGTGATCCATTTTATATAGCGCGACTTGATAGCAATTTTAATTTTAAATGGAAAACAATTTTTAACTCAACTGAATGGAAACAGTATTTTATAAGTCGTGAAATTTCGGATGGCGGAATTGTTTTAGTTGGTAGTAAACATGATAGTTCATCAAATAACACTCCTGTAGGTTGGATTGCTAAAGTAGACAGTAGTGGAAATAAGCTTTGGGAACATTTTTATAATCGATCGGGTCTCTTTAGTTACATAATAGATTTTCAGGAAACTTTTGATCATGGATTTATAGTATGCGGTACAACCTAAGATACAAGTGCACATTTTCAAACTTCATGGATAATGAAACTGGATAGCAATTGCGTTATTAATACAGGTATTCACGAGGTAATGGTTAATCAACCGTTAATAGTATTTCCTAATCCTGTAAAGGATCAATTAACGGTACAAACAAATGATTTGGTTGGCGAGTTGCTTCTGTATGATTTAAAAGGGAAAAAAATAGTACAACAAAATATATTTCACGACTTGCAAACAACAATAAATGTAGAAAGCCTATCAAGTGGAATTTATTTCTTGCAATTTATTTCGGGTAATAAAATGTTTGTTGCAAAAATTTTAAAGGAGTAATCCATTAAAATGAAACCCATAGCTGTCTTTAGTTTGCAACTAAAATCGTTCCTTATAACTTTTTACAATGAATGATGGAAGCTACAAAATCAGAAATAAAAAAGGGCGCACACTTCCTTACGTTTGCTTTAGTATAGTGGATCTATGTGTTTACAAGAAAAAATACTGCTGTCCTGAGTTGCAAACTCAGGACAGCATTTTTGCAACTAAAGACGTTCTAGAAAAATGTTGGTCTACTAAATATAGAATGGTTGTAAGATAATTGGAATGTCCTGAGTTGCAAACTCAGGACAGCAGGGGAAGATTATGAAAGAGTAAGTTTTGGTTATTAATATTGATTAATGCAATCGATAATAATCCTGTTAATCAGAGTTATCTTTTCAATCCTGTTCAAAACAAATTCAATCAACTCGGACAGCAGGTTTACTTTCGAAAACATAGCTGTCTTTAGTTTGCAACTAAAGACGTTCCTTATAACTTTGTACAATGAATGATGGAGGCTACAAAATCAGAAATAAGGAAGGAGCATACTTCATTACGTTTGCTGTAGTCGAGTGGGTGGATGTATTTACAAGAAAAAATATTATCCTGAGTTGCAAACTCAGGATAGCAGGTGTAATCCAATTTTTTATACAATTTAAAGGCATTTCTTAGCCTTTAAAATACCTAAAAGGCAAGTTAGGTTATCTAATTAAAAATAATTTTAGTGGTTGTCAGAAGATTCAGAAACAAATAACCCTTGTTCACGGAAATATTCGATTGCGGATTGTTTGAGAAGATAATCCTGTTCGCCTAAGTTCATACGAGGTAATTGTTGAACTAATTTCCAATGTGGCCAGCCTTCTATATCCACTCCTTCTAAATTATAGAAACCGTACAAACTCAACAATTTGCATGTTGCAATATGCATCAAATCCTGTTTTTCGTGCTTAGCAAATTTACGTGTGCCCTGTCCTAATTCTTGTATTCCAATAAGAAAAAGCAAACCTTGCAGATCTACTTCGGCATCAAAATGATCATTTATTTTATCTAAAAGAAGATCCCAATCTTTTTTTAGCTCTTCAATATTTCGTAGATGTAACATAGGGCAAAGGTAGTCGGTAATTAAGAATTAAAAATTAAGAATTGGGGACACAGAATGAAGAAAGCAGAATTATGAATTAATAGATACTAGGAACATCATTCAGGATTGGATATTAAAATAATAACTTTGACCTCTTGAAATAGTAATTCTGAAACCATTACTATCAGTTTCCTCAAACATTTATTACATTAATTTTGCATTCTACATCCGATAGCTATCGGATGTAGAATGCAGAATTGAAATGTATTATTGTAGCTTTGACCCTTGAAAGGGAATTTTAGATCGGATAGCTATTAAATAATTCTGCATTCTGAATTCTGCATTTTGAATTAAAAAGATGAACTACTTAGACGTTGTAATCGCCATACCACTTTTGTGGGGCGCATATATGGGATGGAAAAAGGGATTAATTTTCGAGATCGCAATGATCATTGGAATGATCCTTGGAATTTATCTAGCTTTTAAATTCTCTAGTTTATTCGAGCATCTAGTAGGCACTTATATTCATGGAAGCAGTTCAGCCTTACCCTATATTTCTTTTTTTCTTGTATTTATTGGCGTAATCATCATGATGATTTTACTAGCGAAATTTTTAGAAGGCATATTGAAAATGTCATCTCTTACACCGATTAATCAAGTTTTGGGTGCACTTTTCGGATGTGTAAAATTTGGATTAGCAATAAGCGTAATGCTTTCCCTCCTACGACCTGTTGATGCACGCATTGGAATCCTTAGTGCTAAAACAAAATCGGAGTCGCATTTATATGTTCCTGTTTTAAGTGTGGCGCATTATTTATTTCCCGCATTACAAGATGTGAAATCGGAGTTTAGTAAGAGGATTTAATTCAGATCCGATAGCTATCGGATCTGAATTTCGAAAAAGTATATGGAATAAAGTTCCAATAATATTAAGATTAAAAATTAAGAATTAACTTTGACTATATTTGAAAATGATGAACAGCATAGTAGTATTAATTGATTTTACGGATGGTTGTAAAGTAGCTATTGAACAAGCAAAAGTTATTGCGAAGGTTGCAGATGCAAAGATTGTTGCCGTGCATTTCTTAATGAAAAATGATGATGCAAATGAGGTTGAAAAAAAACTAACCCTTTTCACGGGTAATGCTATGGGTGAAGAAACAAATTTTGAAACCGTTATTGCAGCCGGTGAGCTAATGCACAATGCAGCATCCGAATTAGGTCGTATAAATCCTTTGATGGTAGTTGTTGGAACGCATGGTGTAAAAGGAATAAAACAAAATCTTTTTGGAGCACATATTCTCAAATTGGTTCAAGCAATTCCTTATCCATGTTTAGTAGTTCAGGAAAACACGAAAGTGAATGCTGCAGGAATTAAGAAAATTTTATTTCCTGTTGGTCCGCATAAAATGTATGCTATTAAAACAGAACAAACTGCTATGGTTGCCAAAATTTTTGATGCTGATATCGTTCAATATGAAATTGAACGACCATTAATCACTCCAGATCCCGCACTCATAAAAAACATGAAAGAGGCGAAGGAATATTTTCAAACGTCAAACAATCGTTTTAGTGAAATTAAAGAAGACAGTAAAGTTATTTCCGTAGGATTTGCCCGACAAACAATAAATTATGCTGAAGAAAATAAGTTTGATTTAATATCTTTAATGTCGGATGTTCCCGTTGATGATGCTTACATTGGTAGAACAGACAAAGAAAATTTCTTGACGAATCCTGCTGGAATTCCCGTGTTGTGTTGTAATAAATAAATTACGAATTACGAATTAAAAATTTACTAGTAAAATTTAAATCTAAATTGCCTGATACTATTTATTGTTCATAGATTAGTTGCCTTGTTTTATGTAGCTCTTTATAAAATACGGGTTTTTAGGAGTTGTTTCTTGTAATAAATCTACGTTTCGATGAAAGACATCTTCAATGGCAAATTGTAAGCTCCACAATAATTCACCTTTAAGTAATGGATCTGTAACATCAGTTTGAAAGTTTATTAAAATATCCAAGTCACTTTTATCATTAAATTTATTCGTAAGTACAGAACCAAATAAATATGCATTCTTTATTTTATATTTTTTTAAAATATCAATAATAACAGGAATACTGGGCTGAAAATTAGGGTGTATATTATTCATGATTTTTTATAAAACATGTAATAATTTAGTGGGTATTTAATTTATTATTTTCATCCCTCTAATCCAGCATCTATCACCATCTTCAATCCAGGTAATTCTTTGCCTTCGATATATTCGAGCAGTGCACCACCACCTGTTGAAACATAACTTACCTCATTAGTAAAATGAAATTGGTTGATAGCAGCTGCTGAATCACCACCACCGATTAACGAAAATGCCCCCTTTTTTGTTGCTGCAACAATTGACTCAGCAACTTTTTTAGTGCCGTTCTCAAATTTCGACATTTCAAAAACCCCCATCGGACCATTCCATAAAATGGTTTTACTTTCAGCAATAATTTTTGTAAAAATATCAACTGTTTTTAGACCAATATCTAATCCCATCCAACCATCAGCAATATTGTTAATTGCAGTTGTATTCGTTTTGGCATCTTTATCAAATTTATCAGCGTTAACGGAATCCACTGGAAGGTGAATAGTAACATTATTCGCTGCAGCACGACTTAAAATTTCTAATGCAAGTTCTAATTTTTCAGCTTCACAAAGTGAGGAACCAATATTTCCACCTTGAGCTTTGATGAAGGTATATGCCATACCTCCACCAATAATTAAGTGATCAACTTTTTCCATCAATTTTTCGATGAGGAGAATTTTATCCGACACTTTTGCTCCACCCATGATGGCAGTAAAAGGACGTTGTGCATTATTCAAAACTTTTTCAGCATTTAATAATTCACTAGCCATCACATATCCAAACATACTTTTTCCTTTAAAAAATTGTGCAATAACAGCGGTACTTGCATGCGCACGATGCGCCGTCCCGAATGCATCATTCACATATACGTCACCAAGTGAAGCAAGTTCATTTGCAAAATTGATATCTCCTTTTTCTTCTTCTTTATGAAAACGTAAATTTTCTAGTAATAAAACTTCTCCAGGTGCTAATGTATCGGATGCATCTTTTGCTATAGTCCCAATGCAATCACTTGCAAATTTTACAGGACGATTTAATAAATCTGAAATAGTTTTTATAGTATGCTTTAAAGAATATTTTTCTGTCGGACCTTCTTTTGGTCTGCCTAAATGCGACATAAGAATTACGCTTCCGCCATCACTTAAAATTTTATTGATGGTGGGAATTGCTGCTTTTATTCTTGTTGAATCAGAAACCTCAAAATCACTGTTGAGTGGTACATTAAAATCTACTCTTACCAAAGCTTTCTTTTCTAAAAAATTATAATTGTCGATAGTTTTTAATTTCATAATTCATTTTCTATTAGAACGATAAAAATAAGGCATTGTATTGAATTGTTACGAGTATTTTAGTGAATACCACAAATTTTTTAATTCTCATCACGATTCATTACTGGATTTTAAATTTCCATAATCTACATATTATTGTTTGCTATTTTTGCGAAATGTTATTTAGCGAAGTAATCGGTCAGGATCCTGTGAAGGAGAAATTAATTGCATCCTACAAGGATGGAAGAGTAAGCCATGCACAATTGTTTTTTGGTCCGAAGGGTGCTGGGATGTGGCCCCTTGCCAATGCCTTTGCACAATATCTAACTTGTGAAAATCCAACTCTTATTGATAGTTGCGGTACTTGTTTATCCTGCAAGAAGAACATGAAAATGGTTCATCCTGACGTACACTACGTATTTCCAGTAATGACATCGAAAAAGTTTAAGACCCCAAAAAGTTTCGATTATATAGCTGAATGGCGTCGAACGACTTTGGCAAATCCTTATCTCGATTACAATGATTGGGTAGAGGTAATTGCAGAAACAGAAACCAAACAAGCAACAATCATGACGGAGGAGGTGGCTGATATTCTCCATAAAATAAATCTTAAAGCGTTTGAGGCACTATATAAAGTGATAGTTATGTGGTTGCCTGAAAGGATGAATGCATCGGTAGGGAATAAATTATTGAAAAGTTTTGAGGAGCCACCCGACAAAACCATCTTTTTGCTAGCGAGTGAACAACGTGATCAATTGTTGCAAACTATTATCTCTAGAACGCAAATGGTGAAGCTTAGTCGTTTGAAAGATAGTGAGATCGTTGATGCTTTAATTCGAAAAGATATTTCAGCAGAAAAGGCGAAAGAAATAGCTCGGTTTGCAGATGGGGATTTCCATCAAGCCCTTGAATTAGCATTGCAAGAACCAGGAGAGGGAAGCCACGAGCAAGATTTTGTGAATTGGATGCGACTATGTTTTAAACCGGAAAAATCTATGAGTAATCTAGTTACATGGGTAGATACCATGTCTAGCTTGAGCAGAGATCAACAGAAGAGTTTTCTTTTCAGCAATATTCAAGTGGTGAGAGAGTGCTTGATGATGAATATGGCTAGTACCGAAATGGTGAAACTAGATCATCAGCAAAAAGAGAAATTAAAGTTATTTTTACCCTTCGTAAATAAAAATAATGTTGATTCTTTTGTTGCTGAGTTAAATAAGGCGCATTATCATGTGGAAAGAAATGCCAATGCTAAGATCTTATTCTTAGATTTGTCCTTGAAGATTAGTCGAATTCTTCAAATTAAATAATTAAGCTATTAACAACAGCTTATGATAAATGGTAATTGAACATATAAACCTATAAATTATGGGATGTAGCACATGTTCAACCACCACAACCGATTCAACTCCTGGTGGTTGCCAAAGTAATGGTACTTGTGGCACTAGCGGATGTAATAAACTGAATGTATATAACTGGCTTGCTGATATGGTCCTTCCCCAAGGACAAAAACCTTTTGACATAGTAGAAATCAGGTTTAAAGGCAGCAGGAAAGAGTTTTTTCGGAATATCAATAACCTTGATCTTAAGGTTGGTGAATTTGTGGCAGTTGAAGGAAACCCCGGTCATGATATCGGTGAGGTTAGTTTAGCAGGTGAGCTTGTTCGTTTTCAGCTCCGTAAAGAAGATGTGAAAGAGGATTCAGCAGAGATAAAACTCTTGTATCGCCATGCAAAGCAAGCAGATCTTGAGAAGTGGCAAGAAGTAAAAGACCTCGAACATAAAACGATGCATCGCTCGCGTACGCTTGCTTTAGAGCTTGGCTTAAAGATGAAGCTTAGTGATGTAGAGTTTCAGGGTGATGGAAAAAAGGCAACTTTTTATTATACTGCCGATGAACGTGTAGATTTTCGTGAGTTGATAAAAAAACTTGCTGATGAATTTAAAGTTAGAATTGAGATGCGTCAGATTGGTAAGCGTCAGGAAGCTTCTCGTTTGGGCGGAATCGGCTCTTGCGGACGAGAACTTTGTTGTTCTACATGGCTTACAGATTTTAAGATTGTATCAACAAGTGCCGCACGTTATCAGAATTTATCGCTCAACCCCTTAAAGCTTGCCGGACAATGTGGCAAGTTGAAATGTTGTTTGAATTATGAGTTAGATACGTATATGGATGCAATAAAAGACATTCCAGAGTCGAATGTTAAATTGCTGACTGGAAAAGGAACGATGGTTCATCGCAAGACAGATATTTTCAAGCGGATCATGTGGTATAATATTATTCCTGAACCGAAAGAAGGAGAAGAGCGAACATTTTTTGCAGCCGAAAGTTGGATTCCAATGGCAGTTGATCGTGTTAAAGAAATTGTGGCAATGAATAAACTAAACGAGCGTCCAGATGATTTTGGTAGTCTTGATTTAGAGGAAGAAGAAGATGAGCACGATTTCAAAGATGTTGTAGGACAAGATAGTCTTACACGAATGGATCATAAGAAAAAGAAGAAAAAGAAAAAAGGGAATGATCATGCTGAACGACCAAATCAGGGAAATCGTCCTGCTCTAGTAACGGGAAATACTCCATTAGCTACTACGCAAGGCGATCGTCCACAAGGAACAAACCGCCCAGCACGACAAGTATCTCCGCAGCAAGCGAGAACGCAACAAGTTACTCCACAAAATAATCCTACCGAACAACCTTCGAGACAAGGAAATCAGCCCGCACCGAGAAAGAATCCAAGCCAAGGTGTGAATCCGAACCAAAATAAAAATCAAGGAAATAGACCGCAACCTGTTAAGCCTGTAGAACAATCATCCGATCAAGCGGAGCCTCAACAAACGCATCCAACACCTCGACCACAAGTTCAAGAAAAACGTAGTGAGCAAGTTCCAAGTAACCGACCACCACGACAAGCTGTTCCAAATCCGAATGCTAATCCATCAGATGCTTCGCAACCATCGGCGCCGGTGCAACCTCCAACACCACGACCAGCAGCACCAGTAGAATCGACACCAAAACCTACACAACAAGTACCTCCTCCTTCACCAAGTATTGCACCTCTAAATGCTCCTTCAACAAGTAGTGGTTCAACACGTCCTCCTCGTCAGCGACCTGGAACTAGTGAATAATAATTATAACTAACAACGTGAAAGAAGTGCCGAGAAATAAATTTTCAGGAAGTATAATTTTATCAGCAGTAATTGCAGCAATGTTATTTACTTCGTGCGACAATACGGTGGTTTTTGAACAGAATCAAAAGATTGAAAAATCGTTGTGGGATGTAGATAAGCCAGTAGTGTTTACAGCTCAAATAACGGACACTGTTCATGCTCAAAATGTTTATCTCAATATTCGAAATGCAGGATCGTATCCGTTTAGTAATTTATTTTTATTTATCAATACCCGTTTTCCTGGAGGACAATTAGATCGTGATACAGCAGAAATTATGTTAGCGAATGCGGATGGTAAATGGTTGGGAAATGGCTTAGGTGATATTTGGGATAATAGAATTCTGTTCAAACATAATGTTCGTTTTCCACAAGCTGGAGAATATCGCTTTGAGTTAATACAAGCTATGCGAATGAATCCATTATCTGGTATGATGGATGTAGGTCTTCGTATTGAAAAAGCCAAGGAGAAGAAATAATTGTAAACTATTTTTATTAAAATTAAAATGAAATACATCGCAAAATATTTGCTTCTATTATTATTGATGAATGCATCTTCTTCATTACTTGCTCAAGATAGTTCTGCAATAAAAAATGCAATGCTAATTTATCATCCGGAGTTGGATGCAAGAAAGCAAATTACTGATGCCGTAAAAATTGCGAAGCAACAAAATAAACATGTATTGTTAATGGTTGGAGGGAATTGGTGTAGATGGTGTAGAATGTTTCAAAAATTTATTGAAACAGATGCAACAATCGACTCGTTGTTGAAAAAGGATTTTGTGATGGAACATATCAACTACAGTAAGGAAGTTCCCAATTTAGAAACGCTAAAGGCTCTTGATTTTCCGCAACGCTTCGGGTACCCTGTATTTGTTGTTCTTGATGTTGATGGAAAACGCATACACACACAAAACTCGTCTTATCTTGAAGATGGCGAAGGATACAGTAAAGAACGTACGTTGGAGTTTTTAAACCAATGGAGTTCTCGAGCTTTGGATCCAAAACAATACGAGCAAGTAATAAAAAAATAGAGATCCGTTACGATATCGTTAATATTTGGTTGAATGATTTCACTGAGTTTCTGGATTTGGTTTAATGTTTTTATTCTAGCGATGCTTGCGCTAGATCTCATCGTACTTAATAAAAAATCGCGTGAAGTTTCGATAGGTGAATCATTGAAGTGGGTGTGCTTTTGGGTAACACTTGCTTTTATTTTTAATGTGCTTGTTTATATTTGGTTCGGAAAAATAAAAGCTGTTGAATTCCTTACCGGATATGTAATTGAATGGTCGTTAAGTGTTGATAATCTTTTTGTATTCATTCTCATATTTACCTATTTCAAAGTTCCGAAGGAGTTTCAGCATCGCGTATTATTTTGGGGAATTATAGGCGCTTTAATTTTACGAGGAACATTTATACTTGTCGGAATAGCATTGTTTAACATGTTCACATGGATGATATTTATTTTCGGTGGAATATTAATATTCACTGGAATAAAAATGTTGTTTCAAAAGGAAGATGATGATCCTAAGTTAGATGATAATTTATTGGTGAAAGTGTGTAAAAAGATATTTCCAATAACAGATGAGTACGCAGGTAAAAATTTCTTTGTTCGGAAATCAGGCGTCCTGTTTGCAACACCATTGTTCCTTGTTTTATTAGTAATTGATTTTACGGATTTGATATTTGCAGTAGATTCAATTCCTGCTGTGTTGTCGATTACGCAAGATACTTTTATCGTTTATACGAGTAATATCTTTGCTATTTTAGGATTACGTTCTTTGTATTTTGCATTAGCTGGAATGATGGGAATGTTTCATTATCTCAAATATGGTCTTGCAATAATTTTAACATTTGTGGGAACAAAAATGTTGATATCTCATTATTTTGAAGTGCCAACATTACTAACGTTACTTGTAATTATTGTCACTCTTTCATTAAGTATCTTTTTTTCAATGATGAAATCACAAAGTGAAACAAAATAATATGCGTAGTTTAAATTTCATCTTTTGTTATATAAGGTATTGTTTACGAAGTCAGAACCGTCATGATTTGCAATCTCCATTCATGTATCAACTCTATGAAAATGTTTTCCGATACGATAAAGTTGAATTGAAGTTTAATAAAATTGAAAACCTGCGCTCTCGTTTACTTGAAGATCATTCATTAATTCAAGTTCGTGATTTTGGTGCTGGTTTTGGTGGTAAAATCTATAAGGAGCGAAGCGTAAATTATATCACGAAGCATTCTAGTAAACCTGCCAAATATGCTCGACTTTTATCGCGATTGATCAGATACACAAATTCCGAGAATTTATTAGAAATAGGAACCTCTGTTGGAATAAGTGCATTGTACCAATCAGCTGGAAATTCAAAGGCGAAATTAATTACGATGGAAGGATGTGAAAATACTGCAGCAATTGCAAAAAAATCTTTCGCTGAATTTCCAGAATGTAAGATTGAAATTGTAGAAGGAACCTTCGATGATATGTTAACATCCTCATTAAAAAAAATTGCTAAACTTGATTATGTGTTTATCGATGGCAATCATAAGTATGAGCCAACGTTAAATTATTTCGAACAATGTCTTCCCTATTTCCATAATGATTCTATAATTGTTATTGATGATATTAATTGGTCGGAGGGAATGAAGGAAGCCTGGAAGAAATTGCAAAACCATTCTAGAGTTACAGTTAGTATTGATCTTTTTATGCTAGGAATTTTATTTATTAATCGTGATTTAAGTAAAGAGCAATTTAGTATTCGCTATTAGAATTAATTTCTTTTAAATAATGATTTTGATTTTGACAAACACGTTAGTGAATGTAATACAGATCCACTTGAAAATTTATGATAAAAGCAAGAAAGTAAATTTGATGATTTCGAAAGCAAATGTCTCAAACAATATATTAAGTACGATAAAAAAAATAATCTATAAAGAACGAAAGGATAAATGAAGGTGTTCGTTCATCTAACAAACAAAGCGCGAAAAGGCTAAATAAAAATCCTAGAAAAATTAGAATTAAAGTTATTCGAAACGCATAAATTTCTATTTTATCTGCCATCAATTGTATAGATTTATTTTAAAAATATTTCTCATCTGCTGCGATTGACTTCTAAAACGCTACATTTCTATTCTGAATTGAGTTGGAGATATCAATTTCCTTAATACATTTGAACAAACACTAGATTCATTGGAACCAATTTTAAAGTTGAGTGATATCTCACGAATTTACAAGGTAGGAACGGAAACGATTTATGCATTGAAATCCATTTCATTATCCATCAATAAAAATGAATACGTTGCCTTGATGGGATCTTCTGGATCTGGCAAGTCGACATTAATGAATGTGCTTGGTTGCTTAGATACTCCTTCTGGTGGTGATTATTTTTTGAATAGTATCGATGTAGCAGGGATGAGTGATAATGAACTTGCTGATATTCGTAATCGTCAGATTGGTTTTGTTTTCCAAACATTTAATTTATTACCACGAAGTACAGCACTTGACAATGTAGCACTGCCATTAGTTTATGCCGGTGTGTCGAGAGAAGAACGTGAGGAAAGAGCGCTAAAAGTACTTCAAGAAGTAGGCTTGGGTGATCGTGTAACACATCGTCCCAATGAATTATCGGGTGGCCAGCGTCAGAGAGTGGCAATTGCACGTGCATTGGTAACAAAGCCTGCAATAATTTTAGCAGATGAACCAACAGGAAACTTAGATTCAAAAACTTCAGAGGAAATTATGGCTCTTTTTCAAGATATTCATTCTAAGGGAAATACTGTTATTTTGGTTACCCACGAGGAAGATATTGCCCGACATGCCCATCGTATTGTACGTTTGAAAGATGGGTTGGTGGAGTCTGATGGCCCTAATAATAATAAAATTGTGATGGCGAAGAGCATAATTATTAACGAATGAAAATTTATACAAAAACAGGAGATAAAGGCCAGACATCACTCATTGGAGGTACAAGGGTTCCCAAATATCATTTACGCATTGAAGCGTATGGAACTGTTGATGAATTAAATTCATGGTTAGGATTAATTCGTGATCAAGCTATTGATGATCATTCACTGAGAATTTTGATGGATGTTCAGGATCGATTATTTACGATAGGTTCTTTATTAGCGAGTGATCCTGAAAAAAGCAAGATGAAATTGCCCGAACTAACTATCGAGGATGTTACTATTCTAGAAAATGAGATGGATACGATGGAAACTCATCTTTCGGAGTTGAAATCATTTATCCTCCCGGGCGGGCATACTACTGTATCTTATACGCATATTGCAAGATGCGTATGTAGAAGATGTGAACGTTTAGTGGTACATCTTACAGAAGAAAATCCGATTGATCCACAAATAGGTATCTATTTAAACAGACTTTCCGATTATCTTTTTGTCCTTTCTAGATACTTCGCACAGAACCTAAATGTGCCTGAAAGTCCATGGAATCCGAGAATATAAAAAAAGTGCTTGGATTCTTTGAAAATTTAGAATATTATTTTACTACTTTTGCAGCCCTCCGAAAAGGAGGTTTTGCAACCAACCTATCATTAACCCGTTGAATACCGAATTTAAATTATCATAATATGTACTGGACTCTAGAACTTGCTTCACATCTCGAAGATGCTCCTTGGCCGGCAACCAAAGACGAATTGATTGATTATGCCATTCGTTCAGGTGCCCCGATGGAGGTGATAGAAAATCTTCAAGAATTGGAAGATGAAGGTGAGCCGTACGAAACTATCGAAGAGATCTGGCCTGACTATCCTACTAAGGATGATTTCTTCTTTAATGAAGATGAGTATTGACATTGTTTGGATACGATTCATCGCATCCAAACAATGAAAAATAATAACTGTGGGGATGCGATCAATCGCATCCCCACAGTTATTACAGGTTAATTAGGTTGCGATGCGTTTCATCGCATCGCA
>JANXSD010000042.1 GCA_025352785.1 Bacteroidota bacterium | reverse complement strand
AGCATTTTTTGCATCTTAGCAAGGTCCGTTGCCGAATGGAAAGTTAGTGGCTTCGACAGGTTTCCCGGTATCATTGCAACAACACAAACAAATGCAATAACAGCTAGAATAACTGTAAACGTTTTTTTCAAGATAGAAGGGAGGGTAACATTAAACCAAGAATGTTGGCATTAATGATAAATTGTTTTGGAATCGTAAATTTAAGAAATGCAAAAGGAATTACAATGAGTTTTATGGATTAATAAGTGAAATTATAATTTCATGTTTGTTAATAATTTTGTGAGAAAATTTTATGGAATAAATTATCAGCATACTTCAAAGTTATTTCATTTTTTTTCATTGATTCTTAGGAACTTAGAATGTAAATTGTGGTTTACTAACATGTAGTTTGTTAAAAAAAATTTTAAAAAAAATGATTTCTGTTAGTTTGAGGAACCTAAATTTGAAATTATGATATCGGATATTCCGATCTTTGAAGCCTTTAAAGAACAGCAGCAGAACACATGGCGAAGAAAATAGAATCCCCAACACTCGATCATAATTATACCGAAGATAGCATTCAAAGCCTTGACTGGAAGCAACATATACGTTTGCGACCTGGAATGTATATTGGCAAATTGGGGGATGGAGCGCATAAAGATGATGGGATTTATGTTTTAGTGAAAGAAGTTATAGATAATTCCATTGATGAATATGTGATGGGTTATGGCAAGCAAATAGAAATTGTGATCAAAGATGGTCGTGTTCGCGTACGTGATTATGGCCGCGGGATTCCGCTCGGTAAAGTGGTTGAATGCGTAAGTAAAATTAATACGGGTGGAAAATACGATAGTACCGCTTTTCAAAAATCGGTAGGCTTAAATGGTGTTGGTACGAAGGCAGTAAATGCGCTTTCTAAATATTTTAAAGTACAATCAGTTCGTCAAGGAAAAACTACGTGGGCAGAATTTGAACGTGGGGAAATAACCGCCCAGAAAAATGAAATCCCTACCAATTTACCCGATGGTACTGAAATAATTTTTGATGCCGATCCCGATATCTTTACTGATTATGAATACCGAATAGAATATGCCGAAACGATGATTAAGAACTATACGTTTCTTAACGTCGGTTTGAAAATGATTATCAACGGCAAAGAATTTAAAAGCGAAAACGGTTTGCTCGATTTGTTGAATGAGCAAATGAGTGATGAAAAATTGTATCCAATAATTCATATTAAATCAAAAGATATTGAGTTCGCCATTACACATACAACAGCTTATGGTGAAGATTATTATTCGTTCGTAAACGGACAACATACTACACAAGGTGGAACCCATTTAGCTGCTTTTCGTGAAGCGATTGTAAAAACTGCACGTGATTTTTTCGGAAAGGAATTTGATCCTAGTGATGTGCGTACTTCCATTACTGGAGCAATAAGTATTCGTATACAAGAACCTGTTTTTGAGTCACAAACAAAAACGAAGTTAGGATCGCAATACACACATCCTGGCGGGTCTTCATTAAGAAATTGGATCAATGATTTTATTTGTACCAATCTTGATAATTATCTGCACAAGCATCCAGAAACAGCAGAAGCTTGGAAGAAAAAGATTTTGCAAAGTGAACGTGAACGTAAAGAAATTGCTGGAATTAAAAAACTTGCAAATGAACGTGCTAAGAAAGCAAATCTTCACAATAAAAAGTTGCGCGATTGTAGAACACATCTTACAGATATGCGTAATCCTCAGCGATTAGATTCAACCATGTTTATCACAGAGGGAGATTCTGCATCTGGTTCTATTACTATTGCACGGGATGTAAATACACAAGCTGTTTTTTCATTGAAGGGAAAGCCTTTAAATTGTTTCGGCTTAACGAAAAAAATTGTTTACGAAAACGAAGAGTTTAATTTATTACAGAATGCACTTAGTATCGAAGACGGTTTAGAAGGATTGCGTTTCAACCGGGTGGTCATTGCTACTGATGCCGATGTGGATGGTATGCATATTCGTTTGTTGATCCTAACTTTTTTCTTGCAATTTTTTCCGGAATTAGTAAAAGGTAATCATGTTTATATTTTGCAAACCCCCCTGTTCCGTGTGCGAAATAAAAAGGAGACTATTTATTGCTATAGTGATAAAGAACGTCAAATAGCTGTTCAGAAATTAGGTGCTAAGCCAGAGATAACACGATTCAAAGGTCTGGGAGAAATTTCTCCTGATGAATTTAAATCGTTTATCGGGAAAAAAATGCGATTGGATCCAGTGACACTAACAGGAGAAAGTTCATTACATGGTTTGCTAGATTATTACATGGGAAAGAATACACCAGAACGACAAGAGTTTATTATTAGAAATCTTCGAATTGAAGAAGAACTTGAACCAGCAGGAGAGGAAATTGAAATTCCAGTTAAAGAAGTTGCCGAGGTTTAATTTATTTCATCACATTACGAGTATACAAGAATAGATGGAGAACGATCCAATAAAAGGAAAAGGTAAAGCAAATTCGGAGCACCACGGGCAAGTGTCGACGATGTATGAGAATTGGTTTTTAGATTATGCATCGTATGTAATAATGGAGCGCGCCGTTCCCTATTTGGATGATGGCTTGAAACCTGTACAGCGAAGAGTGTTGCATGCTATGTGGGAACTCGAAGATGGACGTTATAATAAGGTGGCGAACATTATAGGACATACTATGAAATATCATCCACATGGTGATGTTTCCATCGGTGATGCATTGGTACAAATGGGTCAGAAAAATTTACTGATCGATACACAAGGTAATTGGGGGAATATTTATACTGGTGATAGCTCTGCAGCTGCTCGATACATTGAAGCACGATTAAGCAAATTTGCGCTGGAAGTTTTATTTAATCCTAAAACAACTATTTGGCAAGCATCTTATGATGGAAGAAATAAAGAACCCGTTGCATTACCGGCAAAATTTCCATTGTTACTTGCAATGGGTGTGGAAGGTATTGCTGTTGGATTAGCATGTAAAATTTTACCACATAATTTTTGTGAGTTGATAGAAGCTTCTATAGATTCTATTCGTGGTAAGCAAGTAAATCTCCTTCCTGATTTTCCAACAGGTGGCATTGCCGATTTCTCAAAATACAATGATGGTTTACGTGGGGGAAGAATTCGTGTTCGTTCTGTAATTGAGAAGCGCGATAAAAAGACTTTAGTCATCAAGGAAATTCCCTTTGGAACAACAACTACGAGTCTGATTGATTCTATTCTCCTAGCAAATGAGAAAGGTAAAATAAAAATTAAAAAGGTTGAAGACAACACGGCATCTACAGTAGAAGTAGTGATTCATCTACATCCAGAATCATCAGAAGATGTAGACAAAACCATTGAAGCATTATTTGCATTTACTGATTGCGAGATAAGTATTTCACCAAACTCTTGCGTCATACATGATGGCAGACCACAGTTCTTAAGTGTAAATGAAATTTTGCGTCTTACCGCTTTAAATACGCAGGAGTTATTACGCAGAGAATTGCAGATTCGTTTTTCTGAATTAGAAGAAGATTGGCATTTTAGTTCGTTAGAAAAAATATTTATCGAGAAACGTATCTATCGTTCTATTGAAGAATGTGAAACATGGGAAGCGGTTATTGATACGATTCATAAAGGATTAAAGCCTTTCAAGAAATTATTTTTTAGAGAGATCACGGATGTTGATGTTGCTAGTCTTACAGAAATTAAAATCAAACGTATTTCTAAGTTCGATGCTTTCAAAGCGGATGAACATATTAAGGGTGTGGAAGAGGAGATGAAATCGGTTAAATTTGATCTCGAAAACATCAAGCAATATACCATCAATTATTATAAAAGTCTGTTAAAGAAATTTGGTAAAGGTCGTGAACGCAGAACGCAGATAAGTGAGTTTGAAGTGATCGTTGCATCGAAGGTTGTAATGAATAACGCTAAGTTATATGTGAATCGTGCAGAAGGGTTTATTGGAACAGGTTTGAAGAAAGATGAATTCGTTTCTGATTGTTCTGATTTGGATGATGTTATTGCAATTACCGGTGATGGGAAGTTGATGGTTTTCAAAATCTCTGATAAAAATTATGTGAGTAAGGATATTATTCACGTAGCTATTTTTAGAAAAGAGCAAGATGAACAAACTGTTTACAATGTGATTTATCAAGATGGTTCGAAAGGTGCCATTATGATGAAGCGATTTACTGTTGGAGGTGTAACGCGCGATAAAAGTTATGATTTGACAAAGGGTTTGTTGGGGTCAAGAATTTTGTATTTATCGGTAAGTACCGCTGCCGAAGGTCCAACAGTTATTGTGAAGTTAAAACCGAAACCGAAGTTGCGTAATCTGGAATCGATAATTCATTTTGGTAGTCAGTTAATAAAGGGTCGTGGCGTACAGGGGAATGTGGTTACTAAATTCCCGATTCAATCGGTGAAGCCTGCAACTCCTGAGCAAGTAACCACGCTTCGAAAAAAACAACCTGAATTATTTCTTCCTCCTAGTAAGGATGATAAAAGTCAAATGAAGATGGAAATGTAATAGGGTGTTTTTCGTTAGTAAAATACTTGCGAAGTAAGAATTTATTACGAAGTGATTGCTATCTGGCAAAAAATATCTCCAAGAGTTTAGGAGTTCAAAATTAAACTCATGAGATATGTTTTCTCAAAATAAAAGCAATTAATTATGGTTAGTAATTTTCTTACAAAACAAAGTCTTGAATTTATTAATGCTTACGACTTCAAGGAGCCATTACATCATTATCTAAAGCAACAATTTCGTTCTCGTAAGCAAATGGGCGCACGTGATCGTAGATGGACACGCGAACTAATATATGCTTGGTTTCGTGTAGGGAATTCAATGGACTTGCTTAGTAATGACGATCGTTTAGTTGCTTCATTTTTCTTAGTGCATCACCAATCTGATGATTTGGCTAATTTACTTCTTGCAGATCAAACAATTTTAACGCATGAAAAAATCGTTACAAATGTTTCTGAAAAGTTAAAAATCGTTAAAGCATTGCATAGTAATTTTCATGCAGATAAGATTTTCTCCTTCACAAATTTGCTGAGTCCATTACTCAACAAAGAATTGTTTGTGGAGAGTTTTTTAACACAACCAAAAGTATGGCTTCGCGTTAAATCTGCCATGCTATCAGCTGTAATGTTGGAGTTGTCGAGGTTAAATATTAAAGCAGAAACATTTGCAAATTATCCAAATGCAATCGCTATGCCTGCGGGCACGGCGGTTCATGAAACTGAATCTTTTACAAAGGGAAATTTTGAAATTCAAGATTTGTCATCACAACGCACTGGAGATTATTTCAAGCCCCTTCCAGGTGATAATTGGTACGACTGCTGCGCTGCGTCAGGCGGAAAAAGTTTGCTGCTAAGAAGTATTTTAGGAGACGTGCAATTAACTGTAAGTGATAATCGAGAACATAGTTTGAAGAATTTAAGTGAACGATTTAGAAAAGCTGGTTTAAAGAAATACAAAGCCATCACTGCAGATTTAGAAAACGGATTGCCCGCTGAAATTGGTGTATCACAGTTTGATGGAATCATTGCTGATGTTCCATGTTCTGGATCGGGTACGTGGTCGAGAAATCCTGAGCAGATGCAGACTTTTACAGAGCAACTAGTAAAAGATTTTTCTTTAAGACAACAAAAAATTCTTAAAACTGTTACTCCATCCTTGAAAAAGGGTAAGCCTTTAATTTATATTACTTGCTCCGTATTTGAAAAAGAAAACGAAGCGGTTGTAAATTATGCTCTCGCTGAATTAGGTTTTGAATTAGAATCAATGCAACTCATTCAAGGAATGGAAATGGGAGCAGATACATTGTTTGTTGCAAGGTTGGTGAAAAAATAAAGCGTTTCTATTTTCATAGAAACGCTTTATTTAAGAATTTTAATAGGACTATTTATTAAAAGTTAAAGTGTAAGTGTATGAAACACCACTATCAACTTTAACTTGAGTAACCTTTAATATATTCCCATCATTTTGCTGGATATTGTAACTATCTGTATTATCCAAAGTTAGAATTGTCTCGGTGCTGTTAAATTTCCACGTTCCAGTTGTTGTTTGAGGATCTGATAAGTTGCATTTTGTTGGTCCTTCATCATCCGTATACGTTCCATTTGTATTTAACGTTTCTGTATTATCATTGGAGCAAGGTGCGCTTTGAGCATAAACATCGGTGATTTGTACACCATTTAATGTCACAGGTGGATTTACAGTTGCTGCAACTAATTTCCAATTTTTTCCACAAATTTTTTCAGTATTGCTAGGGTCAGAGCTGTCTTTCTTGCAACTTCCTATAAGAATAGCAATGCAACCCATTAATAAAATAATGCTTTTTTCATTTTTATTTGATATTTAAGTTAAAATTCGAAGTTAGGATTTTTTTTTGATACACTTATTTTTTATCTCAACGTTGTAGATGCCACTGCGCTTAAATTTCCATCGATATATATTTCAATCATGTACGTTCCTGCTGAGAATACGCGATCCTGTTCTTCCCAATCTATACATAAATCTTGTTTTGCGTTGCTATAATCAATGTCTTTGTTGAAAGTATAAAGCAAGTCTTCATTAGAACCATTCTGGCGAAATGTACTGCTTCCATTTGTACGATTGCCTAATACTTTCCCTCCTGGTTCTATCACACGCATGTAAACAGTTTTACTTCCAGGTTTCGTAATTTTATTTTCAAGAATGGTAAAACATGCTTCTAACTTATTCGTACGTTTCGCCATTGCTGTAGTGGTATATTTATCATTACTACGTTTTTTATAGGCTTCCACTTTCATGTATTCCGCTTTTAGAATCGATGCCGTTGCAACTGTATTCTCTAAATTTTTAGAAAGAGTTTCTACTGTTGAAGAAAGATCGTTTTTGTCTTTTTTTAATTGTTCGTTATCAACAAGTAATGCATCAATTTTTTCTAAATATTGATCACGTAATTTTTTTAATTCCTCTAACTCCGCTTTTAATTGCTTGTTAAGATTATTGTCATTTCCTTCCTTGTGTATTAGTGATTCAATCCTTGATTTTTGCTGATCTACTTTTCCATTTGCCTCTTGAAGTAGACTATCTAATCGTGTATTAATTCCCTTGTATTGATTTAACTCAGCATACGTATCTGTAAGTTCTTTTTCAACGTCAACACGTGCTGTGATTAAACTATCTTTTTCGGCTTTATAACTTTCTTGTATACTCGATCTACTGCTAAATAGGTAAATGTTAAGCGCCAAGGAAGCAATTAGGCAAACGAATAAAACTCGATTGCTGTTGTTTTTTTGTGCTGTGTTGTTATTTTCCATGATTTTAATAATTGATGTTCAATTGAAAGGTTGATTTTTTAGTGAACTGCTCTACGAATTTAATGTAGACTTATCATTTGCAAACGAAAATCCAATAAGCTTATCAACAATTGAATCTGTTAAAAAGGGTAACGTGCGATTGGAGTGATATCTAAGTCAGAAAATTCTCCTGCTAAATATTTATAATAACCATAAAGAGCGATCATACCTGCATTATCTGTGCAATATTCGAAAGATGGAATATGTACCTTCCAACCATTTTTTTTCTGTTTATCCAGCAATGCCATTCGCAGACTTTTGTTAGCAGAAACACCGCCCGCTAATGCAACTGTTTTGATACCTGTTTGATTAACAGCTTTTGTTAATTTGTCCAATAAAATTTCAATAATTGCTTGTTGAACCGATGCGCAAATATCGGCAAGATGCTTATCAACAAAATCAGGATCTGCTTTCTTTTCTTTCTGTAAAAAGTATAAGATAGCTGTTTTAAATCCGCTAAAGCTGAAGTTTAAATCTGCTATGATAGGATGAGGAAATTTGTAGGCATTCGGATTTCCAATTTGCGCCATCTTGTCAACTACGGGCCCGCCTGGGTACGGTAACCCTAGCATTTTTGCTGCCTTATCGAAAGCTTCACCAGCTGCATCGTCTAATGTTTGGCCGATGATTTCCATTTTCATAAAATTTTCAACCCTCACTATCTGCGTGTGACCTCCCGAAACTGTTAAACAGAGGAGTGGAAATGAAGGAGGTGTGAATTGCTCTCCCTCCCGAGCAGCAAAATTTCCAATTACATGAGCTTGCATGTGGTTTACTTCTATCAATGGAATATCTAGTGATAATGCCATCGCCTTAGCGAACGACGTTCCTACTAATAAAGAACCAATTAATCCAGGTCCACGAGTAAAAGCTATTGCACTAAGAGCAGATTTGGGTACTTTTGCTTCATCTAATGCTGCCACAACTACTGGGATTATTTGCTGTTGATGTGCACGAGAAGCCAGTTCAGGAACAACGCCACCATATCGTTCATGAATAGCTTGTCCAGCAATAATGTTGGTAAGGATTTTATCCCCACACGTTATTGCCGCAGAAGTCTCATCACAAGAGGATTCAATCCCCAAAATATATATAGATTTATTGTTCATAAGAACTCTCCAAAGTTATCGTATACAAGCATTGCTATCCTTATTTTTTCAAACTCTTATGCATATTAATTTCCTTCTATTCACGTTAACAGATAAAATGTCTTTCCAATAAAACGCATTCGTAACATATTGCTCATTCTTATAGGCGTTGCCATACTCTCGGGCATTGCTATCAAGTACCTTGTTCGGATACCTGTTGTGCAAACATGGGTCGTGCAGCGTGCAACAGATTATCTTACAAAAGAACTTGGAACGAAGGTTACTGTAAGTAGGGTAGAGATAAAATTGTTCAGAAGTTTGGTGTTACGAGATTTATTTATTGAAGATCAGCAACATGATACATTGCTTTATGCAAAACGTTTTAAGGCAAGAATTAGCCAATTTAGTATTCCGAAACGTCGAATAACATTAAGTCTTGCCGAACTTGATAATGCAAGAATTGCCATTAAATTTTACAAGAATCCACGAAAGTATAATCTGGATTTTATCCTTGATTATTTTTCAGGAACTAGTAAAGATACCACTGCATCAAAACCGTGGGATGTTAAGGTGGATCAGATTAAGTTAGTTGAAAATACGTTTAGTTATCGTGATCTAAAGTATACAGATACTACACGTTGCATTGATTGGGATGATATTTTTCTTACACATCTTAACGTAGAATTATCCGACTTACGACCACGTAATGATTCACTTCCTTTTGTAGCAAATCATTTATCATTTGTGGAAAAGAGTGGATTTAAAATTAATGATTTTGCTGCCAATACCGTCATTACAAGCAAAGCAATGGATTTTAAAAAAGTTCATATCGTGACTCCATTTAGTGATGTTCATGCAGATATTCATTTTGATTTTGATAGCATCGATGACTTTCAAGATTTCATCAGTAAGGTTAGGTGCAAAGCAGATTTCGAGAAAAGTAAAGTTTCATTTAGTGACCTAGCATATTTTGCTTCAGAATTAATTGGACTAAAAAAAACAGTGAGTTTGAAAGGAAGTGCTAGTGGAACCGTTGAACGCTTTAAAGCAAAAAATATCGAATTGGTTTATACTCCGGGTGTTTATTTTAAAGGCAATGTAAACATGAATGGGCTCCCGGATTTTAACAATACCTACATGGAGATTTCAGCAAATGATTTGAGTTTGAATAAACGTGATCTTGAAACTATTCCCACATGGCCCTTCGAATCGTCGACTAATTTAAAATTACCAGATAATTTAACAACACTTGGCATCGCACATTTTAAAGGAAAATTCAATGGCTTTTATAATGACTTTGTTGCGTATGGAAATACTACTACAGATGCAGGATTTATTTCTTCTGATATTAACTTAAAAATCGCACCTAAAGATAAAAACACGACTTATTCCGGAAATATTACTTTATTCGATTTTGATATGGGAAAATTGCTTCGACTGAATCCGAATTTGGGAAAAGTGAGTATGAAGGCAAATGTAAAAGGTAGTGGTTTCGAGTTAATAAATCTTAATGCGAATATTGAAGGTGATTTCAGTATGATTCAGTTGAACAATTATTCCTATTCAAATATTAAGATGAATGGGCATATTGGTAAAAAATTATTTAATGGTGATCTTTCTATTAATGATCCGAATCTAGATTTAAATTTTAGAGGAGATATTGATTTGAATTCTGATATTCCAATATATAATTTTAATTCCACCATCCGTAAGGCGCACTTAAGTACAATCAACTTAATGAATCGCGATAGTTCCGCGAATTTATCAGCGGAAGTGAATATTAATATGACTGGAAGTAATATTGATAATGCACAAGGAACAATATTAGTTGAAAATGCTCACTATAGTGAATCAGGAAATGAAGTAAAGAGTGACAGAATATTTTTAGAATCGAAAATTGGGTCGCGAAGAGAATTAAATTTGCAATCTAATTTTGCCGATATGCAAATTGTTGGAAATTATAATTTGAGTGATTTTTTAAATTCTGCTAGATGGATAATTTCACGTTATTTACCTATTGATGTTTATTCAAAAATTAAACCTCCTATCAATCAAGATATAAATTTTCATGTAGAAACAAAAAATACTGATAAACTCACAGCAATATTTTTGCCGGTGTTACACGTCGATAAGAACACAATTTTAGAAGGTCAATTAAATACAAATACCAATTCATTAAATGTTTTATTAAATTCAGAAATTATTAAATTGAATGATATTAAATTCAAGAAAGTAAATGTTCAAGGATCTACAGATGGAAATCATTTAGCTTTTAAAAGTTCCATTCAAGAGCTTGATTTAAGTGATAGTATTTCAATAGATAATTTGGCAATAAGTGGAAATACGAACAGAGATTCTGCGGAAATTATTATTTCTCTAAACGGAAGTGATTCTGCCCAATCAAAAGCATTAGTGAAATTTGATACTCATTTTTTGAATACGGGTTATACAAGTATGAAAGTTATTCCTGAAAAATTATTACTCAAATCTGTGAACTGGAGTATTGATCCTTCAAATTATATTTTGTTTGATAGTACTGGAGTGCTTCTCGAAAATTTTAATTTAATCAGCGACAGTCAAAGAGTAGATATCTCCGGAATTATTTCGAAAGATACATCCGCAAAAATGTCGTTAGGATTTAAAAATTTTGAGGCAGCACAGTTAAATGACTTTCTATCGCTTTATGAGGTGCAACTAGGCGGCGTTGTAAATGGGAAGGCACATATTAGCGGGTTACTTGGTAAGCCAATTTTAAATTCTGATTTGCAAATTCAAAATCTTCGTTGGTATGCTGATACCATTGGAAATGCACAAGTTAATACTCAATGGAATAGTGTCGATGGATATGTTGATGTAAAGGGCTTTGTAGATCGAGGATTAGATAAAAATATAGATATTAATGGCCGCTATCTTTTTAAAGATAAGGGTGATGAAATCGACTTCAATATAAATCTTCAGAAAACATATATTCAATCGTTTAACCATTATTTGAAAGGGATTTTCTCTAACTTAGGAGGGATCGCGAATGCTAAGTTGCATCTCTTTGGGCCTGTTAAAAAGCCAAATCTCACGGGGAAAGTTTATTTGCAGAAAGTAACATTTATGGTTGATTATCTAAAAACAACTTATAATTTTTCTGGTGAAGTAGATCTAAATGAAAATTCTATGTCGTTTAAAAATGTGATCTTAAACGATGCAAAGGGGCAACATGCTACTGTATCAGGAAGAGTATTGCATGATCACTTAAAGGATTTTTATTTAGATATTGAAATTGCTGCTAATAAAACTCAAGTGTTAAATACCACTGCAGCAGATAATGAACTTTTTTATGGAACTGCTTATGCAACAGGTAATGTAAACATAAGTGGATATCTGGATTATATAATGATGAATATCGGACTTAAATCTGAGAAGGGTACAAAGATCAATATTCCATTAAGTAATCCAGAAGAAATTAGTAACAGTAATTTTATATCGTTTATAAAAACGGATAGTACACAAAAGGCAAAAGTGGATAATGGTCAGCCAGATTTTAGCGGAGTAGAATTAAATATGGATTTCGAGGTGACTCAAGATGCAAATATTTATTTAATTTTTGATTCTAAAATTGGTGATGTTATTGAAGGAAATGGTCATGGTAATATTACTATGTCGGTTAGTCCAAGTGAAGATTTTCGCATGTTTGGAAATTTTGAAATTGAGCAAGGGAAATATTTATTTACCTTGCAGAACGTGATCAATAAGCCTTTCTTTATTGAACGTGGTGGATATATTCGATGGAATGGTGACCCCTATGATGCTACGGTAAATATTAATGCCACCTATAAATTAAAAGCAGGTTTGTATGATTTGTTTCAAGATAGTAGTTTTCGAAAATTAGTCCCTGTTGATTTGCAATTACATTTGAGTGATAAACTATTTAATCCAACCATTTCTTTTGATATCAATGTTGAGAACGTAGATCCCACTATTGATACTCAAATAAAAAGATGGATCAATACGGAAGAGGAAAAATATAGACAAGCCGTGTCGTTACTGCTGATGCGGCGATTTACTTCACCTAGTCAAAACGATCGAGCTCCAATTAATTCAGGAGGAGGTGTTGGCGCTAATGCTTATGAATTATTAAGTAATCAATTGAGTAATTGGGCATCACAAATAAGTAATCAGGTAAACGTAGGTGTAAATTATAGGCAAGGAGATGCGTTAACAAGTGAAGAATTGGAAATAGCATTATCAACAAGCATTTTAAATGACAGAGTAAATATTGATGTGAATGGAGGTTATGCAAATACCTCAACCACAGGAAATCAAAATACGTCAAGCCTTGTAGGTGATTTTACGGTAGAAGTAAAAGCAAGTAAAGATGGTCGAGTTAGGTTAAAAGCGTTTAACAGATCGAATAATAACTCACTTATTAAT
Source organism: Bacteroidota bacterium (assembly GCA_025352785.1). GTDB lineage: Bacteria > Bacteroidota > Bacteroidia > AKYH767-A > OLB10 > JANXSD01. The sequence goes on along the minus strand of JANXSD010000042.1, from coordinate 3,443 downwards.
AACGTAAATTCGCCCTATACACAAGGAGTAGGTGTGTTTTACCGACAAGAATTCAATGATTTTCATGAACTTACTACTCGATTTAAAGAATGGTTTAAACGTAAAAGTAAAACACAAAATATTCCCTTAAATTAATCTGTCCGTAACTTATTTTTATTGTTCATCATCAATTCGATTATAAAATAATTTATTCAATAAATCAATGTTTCTAGTAACACCAAATGTATTTATGGTTTAGTTCAAAAATGCAAATTAATTATCTTAAAGATGATGTTAAAAAATCGTTGGCTAGCCTTCCCTACGGAACTATTTTTTACTGAAGTATTGATGAAAAAGAGCAACTATAGTGGATTAAATTATTTATAGATGGTATAATAAATGCGATTTTTTAATCCAAACATTCACATACAATGGCAACCCAATCAGCAAGTGTTAAAGTGCTACTAAAGCAATTAGAAGCAGGGAAAAAACAATTAAAACTTGAATACGAAAGAAGTATTAGAGCAATTGATGAAGCAATAAAGACATTAAATACAGCAAAGCTAAATCCAACAAATGTTATTAGTTCTGCTAAAACACATCGTGGACCAGGTCGTCCAAAGAAAGATGATGTAAATGTGAGAGCTATAGTTAAGAAAACGAAAGGAAAAGTTGGAAGAGGTCGGCCTGTTGGTTCGTCAAATGAAGTAAAAATTAATTTGACGCAGATGTTACATGATACGGTTGTGTCTAAAAATCGATTCATACATAGCCGCGATTTAGCAAATGGAATTATTAAAAAATTTCCTCATGAAGATCGAATAGATTTCAGCAAAAAAATATCGGTTTTGCTCGCATCTTTAAAGAAACAAGGACGATTAGTTACTTTTAAAGATGGAGGATACCGTAAGAATATGTATTGGGGGATTTCTGCCTGGTTAACGAAAGAAGGTAGGATTTCAAAAGGGAAAGAGTTCGCTAAGTAAAAATTGAGTAACAAATATGGGCAATTAAATTAAAAATTGCCGTGATATTTACTCCTAAAAAAATGATGAGCCCTTTAATATTCCTACATGTAGCGAGAGGGAGGCTCGAACTCCCGACCTCAGCATTATGAGTGCTGCGCTCTAACCAACTGAGCTATCTCGCCATTGTTTTTTCCGTAATGGGAGCGCAAAGGTATGAAAAAATGAAATATTGAAAATAATTAAGTCAAATTATATACCAAATCTTCAGAATTTTTTTACAAATAACATGTGCTTTATAAAATTATTTCTCGTTTATTTGTAATTAAACCGCAAAGACGATAAGTTTTGATAGTTATAACTAGGTAAAATTCGCCATTTACCCAAAGTAAATATCTAATTACGGAAATTACCACTTTGTTTCTTAATACTTGATTAAATTGCAAGAGCATACCAAATACTTGGGCAATGTTCTATTGATTCGATGAATATCAATTAAAACTAATATCAATGAACAAACCTTACCTACTGAATTACTTTAAACCAATTTTAGTTTTACAAATCATTTTTCATTTTTTATATGTTTCAAACTTAAGTGCTCAAACGGTAAGCTATAGCTTTTCTCAAGTCACTGGGACTGCATATTCCGAGATTACAGGAGGCACTATATTAGCCACTGCAACTGGAATAACAACGGCTTCATCTTTAGATGATATTATATATAACCTACCTGCAGGTACTATTCCTTTTCCATTTATTATGAATAATGCCAGTTATACTGGCTGTAACATAAGTACAAACGGATTTTTGACTTTTGGTACAACCGCTCCTGCGGCCAATTCTTATGCGCCAGTTGCCTCAGCAACTACTTATGTTGCTGCTATCGCCTTAGTGGCTGTAAATCTCAATGCTTATTTTTATTCTGGTAATGCATTACAAAATGGAGAGATTCGATATCAAACTACAGGAGTAGCACCTAATCGTTGTTTTGTTGTTCAATGGAAAAATTTCAAGCCATTGGCAATTGTAAATTCTCCTTTTGTTAATGGTGTTAATGGTCAGATTAGACTATACGAAACAACTAACTTAATTGAGTTAATCTATAAAACAACAACAGCTTATACCGGTATCACACCACAAATAGGACTAAGAGGAATCAATAATACTTATCCAGCTAATGTGAATATTAGGGCAGTTGCTTCGGCTGGAAGTTGGATTGCAACAACTAATGGAACTACTAATGCTGCCGTATGTTCATTGAATTCAACATTTCCTCCTTCTGGATTAATTTATAGATTTACTCCGCCTTGTTACCCACCTACAAATTTGCAAGTCGCAAATCTTCAAAAAACGAGTACTCAACTTACTTGGAGTTCACTTGTTTCTGGAGCTGCAAAAGTTGAATATGGTTTATCTGGTTTTACGCAAGGCACAGGAACAATCGTAAACAATGCTATTTCTCCTCTGTCGGTTACAGGATTGACAGCTGGTACAAATTATCAGTTTTATGTCACAACAAATTGCACATCGGGCGGTACAAGTACAGTAACCGGCCCTTTTAGTTTTACGACAGTTCGTATTGGTGATGATTGTGGAACAGCACCGACAATTACTTTATTTAATGGATTACCTCCCGCAGCTAGTTTCACAACTGTTACAAGTGGGATCACGCAGGATGGTCCGAATGCTTTATGTTCGGATATTACTGGTAATGTTGCTGATGATGATATGTGGCTTAAATTCGTAGCTCCTAGTGTAGTTGGAAATAAAATTGTCATTACAACAACGGCTGGTACCTCGAATGATTGGGTTATGGAAATATGGAGTGGATGCCCAGGATCTGGTAGTGTTTTAAAATGTTCGGATGATGTAAATGCTGGAATGCCTGAAATTACATTGTGTCAAACAGAATATACTCCTGGTCAAATTTTTTACGTTCGTGTTTGGACATATTTACAAGGTGTTGCATCAAATGGCAACATGAAATTGTGTGCATATTTAGCAACTTCGCAATGCATAATTCCACCTGTAAATGATGAGTGTATAAATGCTATTTCGCTCTCAATTGGAACACCTACTAGTTGCCCCGGCTCAAGTCAATCATTTTCAACAAATTTTGCAACAGCCGCTGTTAGTCCTAATATAATTGCAGCACCAACTTGCGGAACAGGATCAATATTGGATGAGTTTTTTAAATTCAATACGGGTATGATAGGAAGTTTTACACTCACCTTAAAGGCCGTATCAGCACCATCTATTAAGGCTTCTTTATTATTTGATTGTGGAGGTCAAGAATTACAATGTTTTTCTCCAATAGCAGGTGGATCTACCTATACAATTTCAGGACTTAACGACTTGGCAGATTATTATATTAGAGTATGGTCACCCTCCGGACAATCGGGTTCATTTGAAATTTGTTTAGCAGATGTTTGTGATGATTCAAAGGCGGTTGTTTCTGGATCAAATGCAATATGCCCTTCTGGTACTGCACAAATTAAA
>JANXSD010000011.1 GCA_025352785.1 Bacteroidota bacterium | reverse complement strand
GTCTCAAAAAATATAGTTGGTTATCCTAGCTCAAACATTTCTTTTAATTCCTTATTATTTAAATTACCTATCCAATTTTCACCTGTAGCTACCGTCAAATTTGCGAGATGTTTTTTACTTTGAATCATTTCATTAATTCGTTCTTCAAAAGTACCTTTTGTAATAAATCTATGAACCATAACATTGCTTTTTTGTCCGATTCGGTAGGCTCTATCAGTTGCTTGATTTTCAACAGCGGGATTCCACCACAGATCATAATGAATAACATGATTTGCTGCTGTTAAATTTAATCCGGTACCAGCAGCCTTTAAAGAAAGTATAAAAATTTTCTCAGTAGAATTATTTTGGAAATTATCTACCATTTCTTTTCGTTGCTTAATATTACAACCCCCGTGATAGAACATAGGCTCCTGGCCAAATTTTTCTGTAATAAAATGCTTAAGTAAATTACCCATTTCAGTAAATTGAGTAAATATTAAAACTTTTTCATTATTTTCAATTATGCCTTCCAATTTTTCAAATAGCAAATCAGTTTTTCCTGAAAGATCAGCTTTCAGCACTTTATTTTTCAAGAACTGTGTTGGATGATTACAAATTTGTTTGAGTGCCAATATCATTTGTAAAACTAATCCTTGACGTACAAACAGCGACTTGTGATCAGTTGTTGTAATCCCTTCAATTTCTTCCAAAGCCTTTTGCAATGTTTTCTTATACAGACTTGCTTGTTCTTTTGCAAGAGAATTAAAGCAATCCATTTCAATTTTATCAGGCAAATCAGAAATAATAGATTTATCGGATTTTAACCTACGCATTAAAAATGGTGCTGTGATTGCTTTCAGTTTATCAGCAATAACAATATTATTTTCATTTTGGATAGGATTTGCAAAATTTTCTTTGAAATCTTTAATGTTTCCTAAAAAGTTACGGTTACAAAAATCCATTATACTCCATAATTCTGTTATTCGATTTTCAACTGGAGTACCACTCATTGCGATAAACGTATTTGAAGGAATACTTTTTACAGCTTTACTTTGAGCAGTTTCATGGTTCTTAATATTTTGAGCTTCATCGGTAATAACAACATTCCATTTTATTTTTTTCAAAATATCAGCATCCTGTCGCACAACTCCATAAGAAGTAAGCAACACATCGAAATTAGCTTTTTTATCTAATGCTCTTCCTGAGCCATGATAAACTAAGAACTTTAATGATGGAGAAAATTTTTCTAGTTCACTTTGCCAATTTGTTAATAAACCAGTTGGCATAATTATCAATGCTTTTTCCTTTTCGAGAAGCCCCTCTTCTTTAATTTTTAGTAGCATTGTTATCACTTGCAATGTTTTTCCTAATCCCATATCATCTGCTAACACACTACCAAATCCAATTTTGGTGTTCCGGTATAACCAAGAAAAACCACGCTCTTGATATGGTCGTAAATTGGCATTTAAACTTTTTGGGAGTGGAATCACTTTTTGCTTAGTAAATTCATCTATTATTCGTTTCACATCATCGGTTAACGAAACTTTCGCACCATAAAAATCATTACTTAATGCAGCCCTCAATATTTCGAACGCCGATAATTCTTTTGAAGATGAAAAATGTTTGTGCAACTTTTCCAATTCACTTTGTCCTACATAAATATAATTAGTTTTAAACTTAATTAAACCATCTGACTTTTTGAGTAACTCATTAAATTCCTTTTCTCCGATTAAAGTATCGCCAATAGCAACTTGCCATTCAAAATCAAGTAATTTATCTAACCGTAAAAATCCTTTTGAATCTTTCGTTTTTTGTTTAACACGAATAGTCGCCTTTGGTTTTAATATATGTTGTAATGATTTTGGCAGTACAATAGAAATATCCAAAAGTTGAATTGCAGGAATTGCATGCAATAAAAACGGAGCGAATTGCTGCAAATTCTTAACAATTTTTTCCTCTCCTCGAGAATTAATATATTGATCTAATCCAGGAATAAATGAACTTAACTGACCTAAGGACTGCAATATTTCAAATCGTATTTTTTCATATTTTTTCAATATTAATACATCAAATAATGAGGCTGATTTATCAGATAATTTATCATTTTGATCAACTTGTATTTCGATTTGAAATAAGTCATTCTTTAATTCCTTTACAAAAATAACAGGTTGATAATTTCCTTGTGTGATGTAATACCGATGTAACCATTGCTGAATCCCTCCGCTTAAGGCTTGTTCCCCAGGACCTTTAAAAGCAGATTGTGAATTACTAAAAAACAATGATATAAACATGTCAGAATTTGTCAATTCAGCAAATGCATGAATACAATTTGTTATAAAAATGGATAGCAAATTAATTGTAGAATCATTAGTAGATTCGGTAATTTCATTTTTATCAAAATAAAAAAGACCATTAGGAATTAATTCATTTAATTTCTCAACTAATAGCTTTACCTCTTTACTAATTGTAGCAGGAAGCCACCTAACAGAGAATTTATCATTTGTTAATTTCACTATTTGAGGAACAATTGCTCCATTAGCTATTAAATTTATTGTCATTAATAAACAACTCTTGGCGGCAACAACCGAAGGTTGAAGATTATGTTGTTGTGAAATTGGGATCAACCATAATTCAGGAATAATTATAGAAAGAGGTATCGGTTTATTCTCACTACTTAAAATCACTTCAACCTTATTGTTACCATCAATTTGAAAATGAATAGCAGTATTATGAGTAATTTTTGATTGCGATATATTACTTTTTATATATTTATCTGAAACATCAAAATAGTGGTCAATGGGAACTTTACCTTGAATTATTCGTTGTGCAATTCGTACAATTTTACGAACGATAAATGCATATTTATCACGAAAATTCCCTGAAACTTGATAAAAAACTGGATTATCAGGGAGTAACTGAATTAGTGGATCATGCAATGGTACTAACGACGAAAAATTAAGTTTTTGAAATTCATTTTCAATAGGAATCTTTAATTGCTTTATTCTTTCTTCTTTCTTTGTTCTTTTTTCAGTGAATTTTTCCTTAGTTAGTAATGACTTTAAAAGAGGAATTGATTCGATTTCAGAATCTATTATATGAATATTTTCCTTTTTAAATTCCATTGGCAAATTAACTCGATGCAAACTAAAAGCGAGAAAAGGATTATTATCGATTTCAGCACTCACTTTGTAAATTACGGCAGCTAAATGTTTACAAGGAACAGCCCAATCCGGACAACTGCATTGCATCTTAAAATCGGTCCATTGGATAGGAAAAACTTTTAATCCGCACTTATTTGCAATTGCAAGAATTTCAGGGTCGAGTTCTCTATTCAGTAATTTCGAAATTATTATGGGATGAAGAGCGATTGCTTTTATTAGTTTTTTAATGTCATTTTCGAAAAAGGGAGGAATAATAATTGTAACGTCGTAAGGGTTTGGTTGACTGCCATTGACCTTGGCAGAAATATTATTTTCTTTTATAATTATTGAAGTAACTGAACCATTCTTCGCATAATTACTTCCTCTAGGTAAACGATTGCTATAATCGATATTCGCTAGAGAGTTAAGCCATTGCATTCCCCACCACGTTTTACCAAACTGATTAGCCATTTTTTGCATGTATTAATTTTGCTTTTGCGAAATTGATAAAAAACTATTAATGATCTTTCCATAAGGGAAATATTTATAATGTATTACATTCCCGAAAAATATTATAGGAACATTCCTTTTACCTACTTTTGCACCTCGAAATTTCCTTTAAATTTTATGACTACCGAACGTGTTAAACTCCTAATAATTGGATCTGGTCCTGCTGGATATACTGCTGCTATATATGCTGCTCGTGCTGATTTAAAACCCCTACTCTATCAAGGCTTACAACCTGGCGGACAGTTAACTATCACTACTGAAGTTGAAAATTATCCTGGATATCCCGAAGGAATTCAAGGACCGGAGATGATGATTGATTTTGAGAAACAAGCAAAACGCTTTGGAACGGATATCCGCTTTGGTTATGCTACTTCAGTAGATTTCAGTACCTCTCCCAAAAAGGTGATCATCGATGAAAATCATACCATTGAAGCGGATGCAGTTATCATCGCTACTGGTGCTAGTGCCAAATGGCTAGGATTAGATTCTGAAAAAAGACTTAATGGTTTTGGCGTAAGTGCTTGTGCGGTTTGCGATGGATTTTTCTTTCGCGGACAAGATGTTGCCATCGTAGGTGGTGGTGATACGGCTGCAGAGGAAGCATCCTATCTCGCGAAGCTTTGCAAAAAAGTTTATCTGTTAGTAAGAAGAGAAG
>JANXSD010000177.1 GCA_025352785.1 Bacteroidota bacterium | reverse complement strand
TTGCGAGCTCCTTCATGATAAAATTTTATTTCTGGTTCATCAACATTCTTTAAACGCGATGCTAAGTTATGTAACTCTGTTAAGTGAGTTGCAATTCCATAAGGAAGAATTTCTTTCATACCGATTTCAAAATTTGTTTATATTAAAAAACCGTACAGCGATTATTTGAATTACTGCACGGTTTTTTTATGGTCATTAATAAATAAGTATTAATCTAATGAATGTACTATTAATCCAGATCGTAATTTCGGCTCGAACCACGTAGTTTTCGGTGGCATGATTTCGCCGCTATCTGCGATGTCGATTAATTGTTTCATGGTAACTGGATACAACGCAAATGCGACAACCATTTTACCGCTATCAACTCTTGTTTTTAATTCACCTAATCCGCGAAGTCCTCCAACAAAATCAATTCGCTTATCTTTTCTTAAATCTACAATGTTTAATAATGGAGCAAGGACTTGTTCAGAAAGAATAGTAACATCTAAAACAGCAATTGGATCGTTATCATTATACGTTCCTTCTTTAGCTGTTAATGAATACCATTTTCCACCAATATACATACTGAAATTATGTAATTTATCAGGACGATATTCAGTTGTTCCTTTATCAACAATATCGAAATTCTCTTTTAATTTATTGATAAAATCTTCTTCACTTAATCCATTCAAATCTTTAATCACACGATTGTAATCCATGATTTGTAATTGATTGTCTGGAAAGTGTACCGCAAGAAAAAAGTTGTATTCTTCTTTACCGGTATGATTAGGATTTTTCTCGCGTAATTCTTTACCAACTAATGCCGCTGCGGCAGTTCGATGATGACCATCAGCAACGTAAGTCGCAGGGATCTTAGCAAATAAATCAGTAATTTTTTTAATTGTTTCATCATCATTTACTACCCAAACTGTATGACCGATTCCATCATTGGTAATCATGTTGTACTCCGGAGTAGATTTTGTTATTTCACTAACAACAGCATCCAGTTCAGGAACATTTGGATAAGCAAAAAATACAGGCTCTGCATTCATGTTTCCTACGCGTACATGATTCTTGCGATCTTCTTCTTTATCAGGTCGTGTTAACTCATGCTTTTTAATTACCCCATTCATGTAATCCTCAACAGATGCACAACCCATGATGCCGTATTGCGTTCTGCCCTCCATCGTTTGACTATAAATGTAATAACAGTCTTTATTTTCTTTCGCAAATGCACCTTCTGCAATCATGCGTTCAAAATTCTCTTTTCCTTTCAAATAAATTTCTGGAGCATAAACATTTGTCCCATCAGGAAAATCAATTTCTGGTTTGATAACATGGTAAAAAGATAGTGCATCACCATTAGCTTCAACTCTAGCTTCTTTTTCATCAAGCACATCGTAAGGACGACATGCAATACGTTTAACTAATTCTTTCTTCGGACGAATTCCTTTAAAAGGTTTCAAAATGGCCATAATATCTTAATTTTTATTTAGAATAATTTTTTCTCTTTTCTGTTGTACTTTAAATTTTATCCTTTAAAGAAATCAACAATCTTTGTTGCTATTTCAACACCAATTCTTTCCTGTCCTTCCTTGGTTGATCCACCAATGTGAGGCGTCAAAGAAATGTTTTCATGCTTACGTAATTCTTCTTTTATCAGAGGCTCACCTTCAAAAACATCCAATCCGGCATAAGCTACTTTTCCAGCATTTAATGCAGTCAATAAATCTCCTTCATGAACTGCTCCACCTCTGGCTGTATTGATGATCATCACACCATCTTTCATCTGATCAAATTCGCGTTTTGATAGAATGGGAGAAGCCCCTTTTGGAAATGGAACATGCAAAGTTATAAAATCACTCTCCGCAAGTAATCGTTCGAAAGGAACACATTTCATTGTGAGCATAAATTTAGCATCTGTCATTCTGCCAAAAAAATCAATCTCAATCTTTACATCAGCAGCACGTAACTTAAATGGCAAAATATTCATTCCGATTCCTAAGCCCATTCGTGCAACAGATTGTCCGATATTTCCGAAACCTACGATGCCTAATGTTTTACCTTTTAATTCTAACCCTGAAGAATATTTTTTCTTTAAAATATCAAACTCATCCTTCGTAGTAACATCGGGCATTCTACGATTCGCATCATGTAAATAACGAACACCATTAAACAGATGCGCAAAAACTAATTCAGCTACTGATTGTGATGATGCTTCAGGAGTATTGATAACACGTAAGCCTTTATCTCTTGCATAAGCAACATCAATATTATCCATTCCCACACCAGCTCTCCCAATCAACTTTAAATTAGGACACGCATCTATCAAATCTTTTCTAACTGTGGTCGCACTACGAACTAATATTCCATCATAATTTTTTAATGCATCCATTAATTGATCTTGAGGAATTTTGTTTGTATCTACATCAATACCTGCTGCGATAAGGATTTCTTTTCCCGCTTTATCAATGCCGTCATTCGCTAAAATTTTTGCCATAAAATATTTTTATTGTAATAGAAAATTGACAATTTTACAACTGCCAACTCATATTTATTTTGAATTAATTATGCTTTTTTAAGAGCGAAATCGTTCATCATTTGTGTTAATACCTTAACGCTTTCTATTGGCAATGCGTTATACATCGATGCTCTAAATCCACCAACAGAACGGTGGCCTTTTAATCCAATAATTCCGGCATCTTTCGCCATCTTTAAAAACTCTTCTTCCATTTCTGGATTCTTCAACAAAAAACATGCGTTCATATTCGAACGATCTTCTTTTTCGCAGGTTCCAACAAACAAAGGATTGCTATCCACTTCTGCATAGAACATATCAGCTTTAGCTTGATTTGTTTTTTCAATAGCTGCAACACCGCCAATTGATTTCAACCATACTAATGTTTCCATGCAAACATAAATCGGAAATACTGGAGGAGTATTGTAAAGTGAATCACCTTCAATATGCGTTTCGTATTTCAACATCGTTGGCATTGGTCGCCCTGTTTTACCAAGAATATCATTTTTGATAATCACCAATGTGACTCCTGCTGGTCCCATATTTTTTTGAGCACCTGCATAAATCAAATCGAACTTCGAAACATCAATTGGTCGGGAAAAAATATCACTCGACATATCACAAATCATTGGAATTGGACTCTCCGGAAATGATTTCATTTGTGTTCCATAAATGGTATTGTTGGAAGTCACATGTAAGTAATCGCAATCGTTAGGGATGGTATATCCTTTCGGAACGTAATTGAAATTTTTATCTTTTGATGTTGCAATAACTTTTGCTTCACCAAAAAGATTTGCTTCTTTAATAGCTTTATTTGCCCAGACACCAGATTCTACATAAGCAGCTTTCGACTTCATCAAATTCATCGGTACCATTGCAAATTGTGTACTTGCACCACCTTGAAGAAATAAGATAGAATAATTATCGGGCACTCCTAACAATTCTTTCACAAGTGATTTAGCCTTTACCATCACAGCATCAAAATCTTTGCTACGATGCGATATCTCCAGCAACGACATGCCAATACCATTGAAATCTAATACAGCAGCCGCTGATTTTTCTAAAGCAGATTCAGGAAGTATCCCTGGACCCGCACCAAAATTATGTTTTTTCATAGCCTATTTAATTTTTCTGAATGATCGGATTTAAGCCTTTTTCTAGGACATCAAAGTAAAGAGGAAATCTCTTTTGAAACAAGTACTTAAAAACTAAAATTATGCATTTAAAATCCTTCTCCAAACCAAGGTTTTTACTTATTATTTTCTTATAGGATCTACTTCGTAATCCTTAACTTTTTCATGTCTGGATTTTTTCCTTCTGTGTTGGAGTCGCTTTTCGCGTCAATATCTTTCTTGAAATACCATAATCCATGATCAAATTGCAAACCGTCAAAACTCAAATCAGGACCATATAAATTGTACATCCCTTTGGATTCAGGTCGTGGATCGGTAGAAGATAAATGATCAAACCTCAAAAGTTTTAGATTTTCATCATACCGTAACAACATCGTAGCTTGAGCATTGTATTCAAATATCATCCGCATTTTAGCTTTCCCTCCAGTCTTAATAACCGGCGATCCAAACGCAATTTTGTTTACGCCTAGTACCAACGGCTCAATCACTTTTCTGGTAGTGATGCCCGTATGGGGCGACCATCCCAAAAGAAGGTAATAATCCTTCTTCTTTTTCCTTTCATGAATGACCTTGTAATAAATACATCCATACCAATTAGAGGGATCAAGCCGCATTGTTTCTGCCTCATCATTATTTGGATAATTGCCCGCCTTTAAAGGGTAAAGTTTTACTTCCTGCTTTTTCTCATCCCAAGTTTGGAGATAACCGAAATAGGAATAATTGGTATTGTTTTCAAGCGGTAACATCCAGTTGTAAATTCTAAATTTTCCATCCTCTGAATTTACTACAGAAAGTGTATTTGCCTGATAAAATGACAACTGTTGGCTCACTGGATTTTGTAAAATACTATCCACCAAAGATGTAAACTTTTGATTGTTTATAATACGAATACTATCGCTACTTCCACGAAGCACCGAATCTCCATAATTTTTTAATCGTAATAATGGAAGGTTGAACTTACTTGTGTCGGATACTTGTGCTTGCGCAGAGGAAAAAAATAAGATTATTCCAAAGTAAAGAAGAAATTGACTTTTCATTTATAGTGTTTAAAATTTTTGAAAGGTCCTAATAAACTACTCCTTTTCAATTACTTCATTTATTTGTAGATACAATTCTGGAATTTTATTTTTTACAACATCCCAAACAATCGAATAATTTACACCCAAATAATCATGTATTAATCGATCTCTCATTCCAGCCATATATTTCCATGTTATGGAATTCCATTTTATTTTAAAATCAACTGGAATTTTTTTCGTCGCTTCTCCTATAATTTCTAAACTTCTAACAATTGCACGTTTTAATGTTTCATTTTCTAAAAAATCATCTTTAGTCAAATTTGAATTTATAACTGATAGAATATATGAACACTCGTCGCGAATATGTTTTACAAGTTCAATAGGTTCTTTAGACATATACGACTTCGTTTAAAATTTTTGGACCGATGTATTTGCTTAACCCATTCTTAGTAACAATTTCAATCTTCATATTTTTAAAAAGACCTTCTATCAAGTCATATGCAGCCATATAATTGTCAAAATTTTCTTTACTAGGCTCGAAGTCAATTAATAAATCAATATCGCTTTTGTCCGATTGTTCATTTCGTATGTATGAACCAAACAAACCTATATTACAAATCCCAAATTTTGAAAATTCAAGTTTGTGTGATTTAAGGATTTGAAAAATATTTTCTTTCGTAGTCATTATTTTAGTCTGTTTAATAATAATCTATGACTATTTTTATCAGTATTTTTGATAAAGAAATATTAGTGCTTTCTAGATATTACGAAGTTAGTTAATTTTATTTCATGAGTACCCATAAAAAAATCCGCATGAAGCGGATTTTTATTTTTTTGAGATCTAGAAAAAAAATTACATGTGCATTTTTTCTTTCTTTCCTTTCAGTTCATCTTTTGATTCTCTATAATTTTCGTCATCTACACAGCAATCAAC
>JANXSD010000176.1 GCA_025352785.1 Bacteroidota bacterium | reverse complement strand
CAAATGAATTCCAGAGGAATCAATTAATGAAACATAAAATACATCACCTGATATTGCATGATAAATCAACCACCAGTCTTTTCCATTTCCATGTCTCACTAATGCTAGCTTTTCTGTGACTGAGTCAGTTGTTAAATATTGATTTTTTGAAATTACTTTCCCCAATCCATTGTTCTGACTCATATCAACAATGTTATAAAGCAAATAATACATGCTATATAACGAATTGTAAAATGTATGAGAAACTACATAATATTTATTTGAATCATTTGGGAATGGAATTATTATAACACCGTTGGTTGAAGAAGCGTTTAAGGCTATACTATCTCCATTCTGCATAAGTAAATGAGAACTATTCCAAATCTTTCCCTTATTACTTCCCTGATCAACTCCTCCTACATAAAATAAAAGATTCCCTTGCTTATCAGATATAGATGAACTGCACTCCATGGCATTTGGCCCGGCATTTTTCGTTATGCTTATGGTAGAATCAAATTTAATTTGAATGCTATCACCAAAACACCAAACAGCATTCTGATGTTGACCAAAACAACTATTACTTATAGCTAAGGTCAACATTAAAAAAATAATATGCTGTCCAATTTTTTTCATTTATTATTCGATTATAATGAAAGGTCTAGTGGAAGTTCGGATTTCATAACTATCAGCCTAAAGATAGTATATTGGAAACAATAGCATCATCATTATAATTACTATTAGTTGTATCAGTGTATAAAAAAGATTAATTAACTTTTAAATAAAAGAGGCTGCCTCAATATGTGAGACAGCCTCTGTGAAAATGCTTAAACTAATCTTAATTCATTATTCAATAATTACTTTTATTTGTTTTTGAACGTCTCCAATTTGAATTTGTAGAAGATAAATTCCTGCACTGAGATCTCGAACGTTTAGTTCATAATGATTTGCACCTGATTTCGATTTAATTGAATTCTTGATAACGACACGTTCCGTTGCATCTAAAATTTTCAATTCATAATCTTGATCTTTTTCACTATTGAAAATTATGTTTAAGATTTCATTCGCTGGATTTGGATAAACATTCAGACTCATTTCAAATTCGCCAGAGCCAATTCGAGGACAAGAAACAATTTGAATTAGATCAAGCACACGAGCATTCGATATTCCGCAAGCATTTGAAGCTTTTACAGTGATCGTTTGATTAGCCGCAGGAACAGAAGCCGCAGTAAGCTTTAGGATTTTTGTTCCCTGTCCACTTGAATAGGCAAATCCTCGCGTCCATGTCCATGTATAGGTAGATGTGCCAGGAAGAGAAGGTATAGAATAGATTGCATTTGTACCACTGCAAACAGATAACGGCCCTGTGATAGCTGTTGGGAATCCTGGTGCACCAATTACAGAAGCACTTCTGGCAGTACCAGATCCACAATTATTTACTGCAGCAACTGTAATTAAACCACCAGTAAAGTTGGTTGCAAAATCTACAGTAATTCCAGAACCCGTATTTGATGTTATGGTTGCACCAGAAGGTACCGTCCATAAATAACTATTCGCACCTGTTATTGGATTTGTGATGGAATAACTAGCACCAGTAACAGCACAAAGTCCTGTGAATACTTGACCACTTATTGCTGATGGAGCAGGAAGAATATTCGTAGATACAAATCTCGATCTAGTGCTACTAGTTCCACATGCATTTTTAGATGCAACAGTGATAATACCAGAAACGAAACCAGCAGGATAAAGAACAGTGATGATATTTGAATTACTTGCACCGACAAAATTAACTCCTAAAGGCAATGACCAAACATAAGAAGTTGCACGATTTACTTTTGCTACAGAATAGATGGCAATATCTCCAGGGCATGCCTTATCCGGTCCAGAAATAGATCCAGGTGTAACTGGTGCTACTACATTAAGATCGATTGCTACACAAGTTGTTTGTATTCCACAACCTGTATTTACTTCAACACATAATTGTCCTGCAATTCCATTTGCATTGATTGCTATTCCTGTCCATGAACCAGTAATTGCATTTGTTGATTGACCATTGGTGATAGTCATTCCAGAAGGTGCAGTCCAATGATACGATGCATTTGCAACAGTTGTTATTGAATAAGGACTAGAACCAGAGGTTGATGGTAAGCAACCAGTTATTTTAGTTCCTGTTACTGTACCAATTACAATTGGAAGCGGCTCAGTAATAACAGCAGTATTGAAATGATTACATCCATTTTGATCAATCACGGTAACTGTATAAGAACCTTTTATTAAATGATCAATTGTTGTTGATGCAGATCCTGTACTCCATTGGTAAACATAAGGTGATGTACCACCGCTTACAACTGCAGTAACTGAACCATCATTACCACCAGCACATGAAACATTTGTAGTAGGATTAAATACTATATTGATTGATCGGATACATTGTTTCAAAGAGATATCATCAATACCGTAATCCATACCGGTAGCACCAAAGTTTGTTTGATGTATTTCGAGGGTTGTTCCCGTAATTCCAGATATTACTGCTTGATATTTTGTCCATCCATTTGTTAACGAAACTCCTTGAAGTGAAAGAACCACATTCGCATTTACCGTAACATCTAAATTTGGTCGTTGTGTATTTCCAACTGTTGAAACAGCAGGATGTACCCAAAAACTGAACACATAATTTTGTGTATTCAGTATAGGAATGCTTTGTTGCCAAATAGTTTTTGGTGCAAATGCATTTCCATCAATAACCATGTATTTATTTCCTGTTGGTAAACTTGTAGAAGTAATACTAAGGTTCGATGCACATTTATTGATGGCATTTGTGGTGATGCAATAGGTTCCAGGATTACAAATGCAAGAAGCAACAAGTTGAGAAATGAAACTTGTACTTGTTCCTTCAAAGCCACCTCCTTGTACTAATTCTGATCCAGGATTAAAACATGGTCCACAACCACAAGAAATCACATTCAATGTATTTGTAGCTACTCCCTGACAACCGAAACTATCAGTATAATAATAGTAGACGGTATGTATTCCTAATGTTGTTGGGTGGAAATAATTTCCTACAACATCATTACCTGCAAAATATCCTGAACCACCACCTGCAAGAATTGGAGTCCATGGTGTAGTACTTATGTTAAAGATATTCGACGCATCGAGATAGAATGGAGCTGAATTCTGACAGATACTTAAGAAACCAATTTGCCAAGCAGGATGAGGAACAGCATGTACGGTAACACAAACTGTATCTGTATAGCAACAGGTTGGTGAGATGCAACATGTCACCATGTAACAAGTAGATTGTTGCGGAATAATATCAATCGTTTGTCCTTGTCCAACTAAGATTGGACCTTCTTGAGTTAGCTGAAACCATTGTACATTTCCATTGCATCCTGTTACCGATAAAATTGCAGTATTACCCAAACAAATATTTTGATCAGGACCAGCATTAATATGATATGTTGGATCACAACAAACAATTACATTAAATGTTTTACAGATAGTATTAGTACATCCAAATGCATCCGTATAAGTGTAACAAATGGTATACGTACCCGCACCATTTGGTGTGAAGATATTCCCGGCAACACCAATGCCTGAGAAGTATCCAGTACCACCAGCAAGTGGTGCATTAACAAATACATTGTTGACTAAAACTTGAATATCATTTGGATTTAAGGTGAACGAACTTAGATTACAAATTGATGGATACTGATTGCTCCAATGCAATATTGGAAGTGGACGAACAATTACACAAACAGTATCGGTATCACAACAAGTAGGAGACATGCAACAAGTTACAATATAACAAGAAGACTGTTGAGGAATCACATCGATACTTTGTCCTTGTCCAACTAAAATTAGACCTTCTTGAGTAAGGTGGAACCACTGTGCATTTCCATTGCATCCTGTAACAGATAAGATGGCAGGATTACCCAAGCAAACTGTTTGATCAGGACCTGCATTAATATTAAATGTTGGATCACAACAAACAGTTACAATAATGGATTTACAGATTGTACTCGTACATCCAAATGCATCCGTATAAGTGTAACAAATAGTATACGTGCCTGCACCATTTGGTGTAAAGATATTTCCAGCAACACCAATGCCTGAGAAGTATCCGGTACCACCAGCAAGAGGTGCATTAACAAATACATTGTTTACTAAAACCTGAATATTATTTGGATTTAATGTGAGTGTTGAATCACTACAGAGGTTAGGATAATTGGTAGTCCATTTTAATACTGGAAGTGGGCGAACAATTATACACACAGTATCGGTATCACAACAACACGCGCTTGCACCGCAACAAGTAACTAGGTAACATGTATTTTGTGTTGGATGCACATCTATAATACCTCCATTTCCAATATTAAAGTTTACGCCGAAGGGAACTATTTCTTGCCATTGTGGAGTTCCAGTGCAACCTGTTACATGTAATGTTATAATTTGTCCAGAGCATATTGTAGTATCATTTCCTGCATTAATTTGTGGAACAACAGAATTGATGCATGCATTATCAAATCCAGATGTTTCACCAACTGCTGCTGAATAATCTACTTTGAAATCAACTTCGGTTACATTATTTAAAACAGTTGTCCAATCTGTAAGCACGGTTCCTGCAATTGGAGCCCAAGTACCTGCACCTGAAATTGGAGGAGGATTACAATTAGTAATCGGAGCACAGATTCTTTGCCATGCAGTATTTTCATTTGCAACTGTTGTTGAGGTAAATTTAAACCCAAGTGCTCCATTAAAAATGGTAAACTGAGGATTTGTATTTATAACTCCTGCAACGCCATCATCAAAAACTTTATAATCATAACAGAAAGATCCGCAACACCATTTACCAAGTAACTGTGTACCTGCTTCTAATTGTGATGGACCCGCTTGATCAGATGCAAGAATATAATAATCATTTGCACCTGCTTGAGAATTTATATTTGTAACTGTTAATCCAACGTTGGGTGCGATAGGATTTGGTTGCCATCCGGCTAAATTATTTGAATTAAAATTAACGCATGTGTCTAAACAAGAAGGCGGAGGAAGTAACGGACAGCAATCTTTAAAGTTAACTCTTAAGGTGTCCGTTGAATCAGCACATCCCCATTGATTTGCTCCAATTAATCGGAATATTCCACCAGGAGGGAGTACTGTTAAATTTTGCGAAGCACTATAAAATACGAATACATTTCCAACTAATTTTTGCCATGCATACGATGTTAATCCAAAGGGGCCTGGTATAACTACCGAAACACATTCATTACAAAATTCATAACATCCAGTTGGTACGCAACTTAAATCAGGAAGAGGATGAATAGTTATTACGTTTGATGCAGAAGTACAACCAAATTGATTTGTTGCAATCACACTATAGTTTCCTGCCATCGCAGCATTGATACTATATCCCATCTGACCAGTGCTCCAAGTATAAACAACAGGTGGTGCTTGTGGCCCTACAATACTTATATTAAATAATTGTCCTTCACAAAGTACTCCGCCTGGATTTGATATAATATTAGGAATTGTTGGAGCAGGATTAACTATAACATTAATAGTATCAGTAATAGTACATCCATACACATTCGTTACAATAACGGAATATATTCCTGCATCTCCTAACTGCATATTTGCTTTTACAAATGGATTGGTGATACCACTTGAGGTGGGTCCAGTCCATGCATAATTACCTTGTCCTTGAGTGGTAAGCAATTGTAGAACTTCGCCTTCACAAAGTGTTGTATCACCTACAATATTTGCTACAGGTAATGGATTAACAACAACAGTTACTGGAGCAATTGCTGGGAATGCACATCCAGTTGCTGTTTGTACGATTACAGAATATGTTCCGCTTTGTGAAACCCATAAAGTTGGATTAGTATTTTGAGGTGCCGTTAATGCGGGTGATGGAGATTTTGACCAGAGATATGTATTTCCTGTAGGATTTACTGATAACATTACAGAATCACCTTGACATAATGTTAATGAACCTGATGCAACAATTACTGCAGAAGATGGAACGGGATCAACAGTTATCGTATAAGTTGCAGATGCTGAACATCCATTTGCAGAAGTAACAGTTACTTTATAGGTGAATGTTCCAGGGTTAGAAAGTATCACACTGAGATTTGGTGATGTTCCGATTATTACAGGCGATGGAAGTTTATTCCATGCATAAGATACTCCTGCTGTTGTTGTTTTAATTGCTAATGCTTCTCCTTGGCAATATTGCGTTTTACCTGTTATCACCACAAGTGGTGATTGCTTTACTGTAACTTGAATCGGACCTACAGAAAATGGACAACCATTAATATCAAACGAAGAAACTTTATAGAAACCACTCGTTTTTACATACACAGGATTTGTAGGAAAGGGAGGAGGATTTATAACAGACCATGTAAATGGACCAGGGCCTGATGCCGTTAACATTACAGAATCACAACTGTTAGGTCCAACGGTGATGGTACCAGTTCCTACTGGATTAACAAACACATTCTGTGTGATAGAACTATTGCATCCATAAATATCAGTTACTGTTAATGATGCAGTAAAATTGCCTGATCCAGTATAAATTAAACTTGCTGGATTTTGATTAGAGGTAGCTGCATTTCCATTGTTAAATAATCGTGATGATTCATTAAGTACATTTATGGAGTTGTCAGTAAATAATGCAGCAGTGCCTTGACATACGGGACTTGAAACAGTGAAAGCTGCAACAATAGGAACGGGTACTAAAATCGTTTTTGTGATAACACAATTTGCATTCGTTACAGGATCGAAAATCGATAATTGAATTACGTGGGTTCCTGCAGAAAGTAATGCTGGAGACGGGAATGGAAGATTCGAAATAGTTGTACTTGTTGTCACATCATACCAATTCCAATTATAACTCGTTGCTGCGTTAATCCATAAAGAGGTGTTTGCAAAAACTGTTTGCATTTGACCAATTCCGTTGCATTGAAACGAGAAATTAAAATGAGCATCAAATGGAACAGTTACCATGTGCGAATTTGCAAGTACTACGGTACATGGATTTCCAAATTGATCGATACCGAAACCTGTACCAATAACTGTTACAGGATAAACTCCAGGCACTGCATAAGTGTGCGATACAGGATTAACAATTCCAGCAATGCCACCATCACCAAAATTCCAACTCACCAATGGTGCCGACCAAATTTTCGTAAATACTTGACTTAAACAAATTGGAGGAGTATAGGTGAAATTAATACTATCATTAATGACACAAGGGCCAGGAATATTTCCACATAAGCCACTATTAACAGTAATAGAATTTGATAATTGAGTACATCCAAAACCATTTGTTACAATACATGAAAAAGTTGTTGGTCCGAAAACAGGTTGGGTTATGGAAGGTGTATTTCCTGATGGAGTCCATGCGAATGTGTATCCTGCTAAATTAACTGCAGTCATTGTTGCACTTGAAGGAAAAGTACATACGCCATTTGTTCCTGTAATGATGGCAATCGGTAATGGATTTATGGTGATGTTCGTATTGGTATTTGCAGTACAACCATTCGCATCAATAACATTTAATGTCACTGCAAATGTTCCAGTAGAACCATAAGTTACAATTTGCGGTGAGGTGATGGAGGAAGACGGAGAGCCTGAAACAAAGCCCCATGTATAGCTAACGCCACCTGAGCCCGTGAATGTAACTGGCGCACCTAAGCAAGCAGATCCGGGACCAGAAATAGTTGCAACTGGTAATGCATTTACTACCACTACAAATTTCACAATGGTATCTAAACAGGTAGATTGCAAATGGCATAATACAGTATCAATACCTGGGGATGTCCATTTAATATTTGCAAAAGTATTTCCTGATGATAAAATGCTTCCTAATGCAGGTGCTGATAATGACCATGTATAACTTGCTCCCATAAATAGTGGTTGCGAGAACGTATAAAGATGGATGGTATTTAAACAAACACTATCATTTCCTGTAATGATGGGAGGAACTGGAATGTCGTTCACATGAATTTGCGTATAGGCAGTATCAGAGCATCCTGATAAATTAGTAACATATAATTGCACATTAAAATCACCAGGTGTTAAATAGGGATGTGGAGGATTTTGTGCAGTAGAAACACCTGCATCACCAAAGTTCCAATTCCAAGTGCCTGGACTTGTAGTAGTAAATTGAACAACATTATTTACACATGGATTAGCTGGTAAATAACTGATATTGGGAACTGCTGGTAAGGGCAATAAATTTATGGGTAGCATTACTGAATCAGCATAGCAACGCGAAATTTTCAATTTAACAAAGATTGGCGGACTCGCAGCACTGATCCACTTAATGGTGATTTGATTGGTTCCATTTGCTGAAATAATATTTCCAGCCGTTGCTGGAACAATCGACCAGATATAGGTTCCGTTGCTAATTAATGGAAGTGGAATAGAGTAGGTGATAGTACTATTTAAACAAACAGTAGGATTACTTGGAGTGATGACAGGCAATGCGAAATTGGGCCAAGTTTTAACAATTTTTATGGATGATGATGACGAAATACAACCAGGAAGTGCACTTAAAGTTTGTATCACAGAAACACTTCCGCCACCAGAAGGCCAACTGATAGAAACACTATTCCCAGTGGCAGGACCTATGATTACTCCGCCGCCAGTTATTGTCCATGTGTAAGTAACGCCTGTCATGTTTGGAACAACACTAAACACTGTTGGTACGTTTGCACAAACGGTATCTGGACCCAAAATAATATTTGGTGCAATTATATTTACGACTTCTACAGTAGTTACAGCAGAATCATTGCAGTAAATATTTGCAGGTGCATAAGCTGTTAGCTGATAAATTCCAGGACCTGCATTCCATGTATAACTATTTAGTAAAGCTGAACTTAAAAATGTTATTGTTGAAGGTATCGGTGTTACTAATTTCCATGTTACTCCAGATGCAATAGTATTATTGGTAAGATTCATTCCATTAAAAGGAGCACTTACCGTATTCGGACAAACTTTTGCTGGTCCCGAGATACCAAAGATTGGACGAACATGTATTGTAATCGTACCTGTTCCACCACAACCATGTTTAGCACTACAATTTCCAGGAAGATTACATCCTGCTCCAGTCAAAACATTATTGTAATTTACAATCAAAGTAACGGTTCCAAAAAAGTTTGGATTCCATTGAATGCAAACTTCACAAGTACCTTGTCCGGTAATCACACCTGCAGTTGAAGGAAGTAATTCCCATCCATGATTATTACCTGGAATACATTCTACCGAATAACAACTTTTCGAACCCGAGCAAACGATCGTATCTCCGGCTACGGGTAATGTAGCAGGAACAATACTAATTTTTACAGTTGTTCCAAGAGGACAAGTTAAAGCAGGAGTACATCCTAAAACATTTAACGTTAAAAATCCATTTGGACCAGCGCCCCATATTACAGTTGCTGAATCGCTCGTTGCTGTTGGAATTGTTAAAAATGTTCCACCTATTACGCTCCATGAATAACCAGTGCAATTGGCATGTGTGTGATAGGTGACAGTATCACCAGGACAGACTACAGAAACGCAATAAATATCAGGTCCTGACGCAGAATCTACAACAACAGTAAAGGCAGTATCATGTGGTGATCCACAAGCGTCATAAACCGTTAAAGTATCATAATATGTTCCAGGAGGATAATGAGAAGCTGGTTCTGTATGAGATGCATTGCTCGAATAATATCCATTGCCGAAATTCCAAAGTTGACCTGTAGTACCTGTTGAAGTATTATTAAAGGTGATAGATTGTCCGTTACATATATTAATTACTCCTGCTACTAAAGCAGGGGAAGTATTAAAGCTAATGGAATAAATAGATGGTGCGTTACGAATTACATTTTGCGTGCACGAATCTAACACACCATTATGACTCACATACCATTTCACAATTGTTGTTCCTACAGGATAAACACCTGGTGCATTACTCCAAATCGAATCGCTAACGCAATCGGTAGGACCTCCGTTGCCTGTTCCTCCTCCACCAGAAATATTCGTATAATGAGGTTTGACAAGATGAATTGCAGAGTCGAGAACATTGTAGCAAAAAGAAGTATCTCTACAATTTAATTTGCAACACCCACCTCCAACAGTGATGATTAAAGAAACTTGAGCATTAGAAGCGTCTCGAACAATAAAATTATAAGAACCCGGACACAATCCAGTAACACATGAATTAGTACTTATAACACTAGATCCACTGATTACAGTATATGAATAGGGCGGAACACCACCTGAAGCAATAACACCTGCCGAGCAATTACAAGGAGCTTGCGGACTACAACAATGGATACTGCATACAGGATCACTAGCAACAGACAGTGGTTGTGAAAAAGCAGTTGTAATCCCAAAAATACTCATCAAAAAAATTAAGCAAATCATACTTCTTTTTCCTAATTCTTTTTTCGTCTTGGTAAATGTTAATGATTCCATAGGTTAAGTATTAATTGGTAGGTTTTAACGTATCATATGTGACCCATTGATTTATTCGACTAATGATTAAAAACGACTAATTCAAAGGGTAATTTATCAACAATTACGATTGTATTGTTAGCCAATTAAACACAAATAATGTGTTGAAATGTGCGAGTACAATATATTTAATAAAAAGTAGAATCAAATCTTAAAATAGCATTTTCTAATAACTGGTAGCTTTTTTCGATAATTGGTGACTTTAGAGGAACCCGTGGTGGTTTTTTTTTGAAATAAATGAATTCTTTGACCAATTTCTAAAAGCTTTACAAGGATAATTGGCATTCAAAAGCTAAAATGAAGAAATTAGTTTTAAAATACATACGAGTGAATGATTTGTCTTTTTAAGGAGTTTTTAACAATTTTGATTACTTAATAAGTTGAATAACTAAAGATTCATCAATTGTAAAAAGTGGTCTTTTTTCCTTCTTGAAACTTCCACCGACGAGCCATCGCTCATGTTGGCAAAATAACCATCCACACGACTGAATGATTTCACAAAATTCAGATTAATTAAATGCGAGTGATGTGCTCGAAAAAAATACATATCTTGAAGTAATGCCTCGTATTCTTTAATGTTTTTAGATGCTGTTAATTTTTCTGTAGAAGTAAAAATGTGCGTGTAACTTCCATCAGCTTCGAAGCGAATGATATCATTTGGACTAAGGAATGTCATTCCATCTTTTACTGGGATTGCAATTTTCCCTAATCGATTCGTTTCAATATTTTCGAGAAAGCCTGTATAGTGTTGATGGATATTATTTTTAGGGAAAGAAGTAGCATTCTTCACTGCTTGAATTAATTCGTCCACATCCACTGGTTTTAAGAGGTAATCAATAGCCGAAAATTTAATCGCTTTAATGGCATAGTGATTGTGAGCAGTTACAAAAATGGTTTTAAATTCAATTTTATCAAACCTTTTTAATAATTCAAATCCACTTCCTCTGGGCATTTCAACATCTAAAAATACAATATCAGGATGATTTTTATTAATAAAATCAAATGCTGTATCTACGGAATCTGCTTGACCAATAACTTGAATATCTTTACAATATTCGTTTAAGAGAAATTGTAAAATATCGCGTCCTTTTTTTTCATCATCGACAATACAAGCTTTAAGCATTTAATACAAATTTACACGAGAGGATTAACGATAAAGTGATGAATTACAAATCATAGATTTAACTTGTAACAATATTAAGTAATTGAACGCATTAATGCAAATTAATCCCAAACAAAAATGAAAAGTATTTCAATGAGAATTCATTTTAAATCAAATCTCCTTTAAAATTTCGATATTTAATAGGAATTTTCAATTCTACTCTTGTACCCTTTGAGCCATTATCCAAATCAATTATAGCCAATTCAATAGTTGTATTATGGGCTTTATTATAGGCTTCAACTCGTTTGGAAGTGATGTATGAACCTCGTGAGATATGCTCATTTAAATTTCCTTTATTCCATTCGTCTGCCGCATGTCTTCCTATACCATTATCTTCAATTATAATTATTAAATCAATTTTAGTTTTGGAAATTAATAGTTTTAATTTACCTTTTTTATCAAGATGTCTCAACCCATGTTTAATTGCGTTTTCCAAAAATGGTTGAATGATCATAGAAGGAATAATTAAAGAATCAATATCTATCTCTTCATCAATTTCAAAAATGAAATCGAATTTATCTTCAAACCGTAGTTGTTCGAGTTCAATATACAATTCATTTGCTTTTATTTCTTCTGATAGGAGCACTTCTCCTTCAAAAGAATTATCTAAAATCAATCTAATAAGTTTAGCAAACTTTGTAAGATACCGTTGAGCAGATTTTGAATCGCTTTTTGAAATATAATCTTGAATTGAATTAATCACATTGAAAATAAAATGCGGGTTCATTTGTGCTCTCAGAGCCTTTATTTCTAACAGCATTATTTGCTTATTGAAAGTAGTTTTCAGCGCTTCCTCATTTTTTATTCTCCTAATTCTGTTTTTGAATATGAAATAAATCACCAAAAGTATGAGCATACAAGAAATGGAAATAAACCAAGTTGTTTTCCAGAAAGGGTTTAAAATAACAAATCGTATTTCTTTTGTAGCATTACTCCAAATACCGGAACTGTTTTTAGCGGTAACATTAAATGTATATTTACCAGGAGTTAATGAAAGAAATTCAACATGTCGATCATTGGTTTCTGATGTAAAAGTATCCGTTTCGTGTACTAAGTAATATCGGTAAAAAATATTACCATCACTTTTAAATGAGAGCGCATCAAAATTAATTATTATATTATTCGATGAAAAGGGTAACTTTAAATCGTCCCCTTTCAACGTGTCAATTGAATTAATTATAAAAGATGTCAAATGTACTAATGGAGGGGTTTTATTAATAAAATCATTGTTTTGATTGAAATACGAAATCGCTGTTTTAGAAGCTATCCACACCGTATCTTTCACAATTATTAAATCATTTATTTCATTGTTAGGTATACCTTCATGAATTCCAATATTTGTTATTTTATATCTTAAAGGTTCGAAGTTTAAAAATTCAATTTTTGAAAGACCATTATAAGTTGCGCACCAAATATTGTTTCCACTTATTACTATATGATGAATTATATTACTACACAATCCATTACTTTCATTTATGTATTTTACTTCATTTTTAAAAATTAATCCTAATCCATTTCCTCGGGTAGCAATACATACAATAGCTTTAATTTGATTAATATCATCTACACGAACATTTTTAAAGGAAATATTATACAACTTTGTTTCACCTGAAATTTCATTTAGAGAAAAAATACCATTATTGCATCCAATAAGTAATTCTGAATTTTCATTTTCAAAAATACAATTAGCTCTTTGGGATAGACTATACTTTGAATAAATTGAATCGCCACGGATCTTATAAATCCCATTGGCTGTCGCATTTACTATTTCGCCATTTTTTCGCAAAATATAATTCCCTTTGAAGCTCATATTTTCGGAGCCCTTAATGGAAGTATATTTATTTTCGAATAAATAGCCAGGAGCAATTTTCGAAAAATAAATTTTATTAGTTAAGGAATCACAAAATATATGGCTTATGATACTATTTGTTGGAAATTTCCAAATAGTTTTTATTGTATCCGAATTTATTTGAGATATTTTTCCATTTCGAAAACAGGCATAAATACTTTTTTTGTCATTGTTAATGCACATTGGTTCATCTAATTCTGAACTTTTAATTATATAATTTTTTATTTGAATTGAATTTAAATAGTAGACGCCACTATTTAACGTGGTAATCCAAAAACCATTTTCATTGTCTTGAATAGTACCAGTAATAAATTCATTTTTTAAGTATGAAATCCTTTTAGATTTATTAAATCCAACATCACATACATACAATCCCAAGTAAGTGGATACCCAAAAATTATTTTCTTTATCTTCAAAAGTGTTAGTAATATAGTCAGGAAATTCTTCTAGAAGTTTCATCTTGCCATTATTGAATTCAAAAATGTATTTTGAAAGTATGATCAATAATTTTCCATCATGTTTCCTTGTCAGAAATATTTGTCCATAATCATTCATTAATCTACTTAAAGTGTCATTGGAATAAATTAAATTATTTAAATAAATTTGAATAGGAATATCTTTGTTGAAGTTTATATATCCTGAAGTAAGGTAGTGAGTACTGTCAATTTCATCAATAAAAATTTGATTGAAGTTTTTGTTAATATAATTTGAATATTGTTTTTTAAAATTTCCAACAGTATCAATTTTGTATTCACCAATTGCTCCGCACGTAAAATAAACATTTTCTCTATTATCAATATAAAACCCTTTCGGAATATTATTCTTTACGAGTTCAATGATTTTATTGTTATATTTATAGGAAATTAACTTATCGTTTTCAACAAAAAATAATTGTCCTGAAAATGTTTGCATCCATAATCTATTTTTATTGTCGATAAATAATTTAAAAACAGTATTATCCAATAAGCCGTTTGCCGAAGTGAATATCTTAAATTCGTATCCATTATATTTCACTAATCCATGATCAGTGCCAAACCATAGATATCCTTGTTTGTCTTGAATTACTTGATATATCTGAGAGGAAGGTAACCCATCTGCAATGCTATAGTGTTTGAAAACAGGTTCTGATGTTTGTGAAATAATTTTTAATGGAAACAAATACAGTAGGAAGAATAGGCAACAAATTTTTCTCATTTGAATAGTGTAAATAAACGATTAAAACTTGTTTTCTTCATTTACCAAATCTATTGATTTTATCAATATGGAAGTTATATATTTTAGGTTCAAAAATTTAGAATTTAATAAGCCATTTCAATATAGATATGATATGATTCTATTTTTGATTACAGTTCATTGCGATAATAGCCAAGTTTACTTTCCATATCTATTTTTTTGATTTTTCGATTTACTTTGACACTAATTGTAATTATTAAAAAGAAAGAAAAATTGGAATTCTGTATTTTTTAATCAAGGTTTCATTTATTGTAAAATTGCCTTACTTTTGCAAACCATGTCTTCGATTACTAAACTCATACTTGATCAACAGTTGCTTTCTATCACCATTGATCGACTTTGTTATCAGTTAATTGAAAATCATAATGATTTTGCAGAAACTGTTCTTATTGGAATTCAGCCGAATGGAGTTTTCTTATCGCAAAGAATTTATAAACGTTTATTGCTGATTGATCCGAAAATCAAATCTAAATATGGAGAAATGGATATAAGTTTCTTTAGAGATGATTTCCGACGACGTGAAATGATTGTTCCAAGCGTAACTACTATCGATTTTATTGTAGAAGGAAAACGTGTTGTATTAATGGATGACGTATTATACACTGGTAGAACAATTAGAGCTGCACTTGATGCATTATTAGCTTTCGGTCGCCCTGCAAGTGTGGAGTTATTAGTACTTATAGATCGTAAATTTAGTAGACAACTACCTATAGAAGCAGATTATATTGGTAAATCAATAGACACCATCTCATCAGAAAAAGTAAAAGTTCAGTTTCTTCAGCCAGAAGGTGAAGATGGCGTATGGCTTAACACTAGCGAAAAATCATCATGAGTAATCAACTAAGTGTTCGACATCTATTAGGTATTAAAGACCTCCAAAAAGAGGATATTGAACTAATTTTTTCTACTGCTACAAATTTCAAGGATGTACTTAATCGTCCTATTAAAAAAGTACCCTCTCTTCGCGACATTACCATTGCTAATCTCTTTTTTGAAAATTCTACTCGTACTAAACTCTCCTTCGAATTAGCCGAAAAACGTTTGTCGGCTGATGTGATTAATTTTTCAGCATCTGGTTCATCCGTAAGTAAAGGAGAAACGCTAATCGACACTGTTAATAACATCCTAGCGATGAAAGTGGATATGGTGGTGATGCGTCATTCAAAGCCTGGTTCTGCTATTTTTCTCTCTAAACATGTTCATGCAAATATTATAAATGCTGGTGATGGCACTCATGAGCACCCAACACAAGCACTCCTTGATGCCTTTTCTATTCGTGAAAAAATTGGAAATGTAGAAGGAAAAAAGGTTGTTATTGTAGGCGATATTCTTCATTCGAGAGTTGCATTGTCAAATATACTTTGTTTGCAAAAGCTGGGTGCTGAAGTAATGGTTTGTGGTCCGGTTGCACTTATTCCTAGGTATATATCTGAGATAGGTGTGCAAGTGGAATACAATCTGCGTAAAGCTTTAGAATGGTGCGATGTAGCAAATATGCTTCGTATACAAATGGAACGACAGGACATTAAATATTTCCCATCATTAAGAGAATATGTGATGCTTTATGGGGTAAATAAAGTTTTGCTTGAATCGCTAAAAAAGGAAATTTTGATTCTGCATCCGGGCCCAATTAACCGCGGCGTTGAGATTACGAGTGATGTAGCTGATAGCAGTCAAAGTATTATCCTTAATCAAGTTGAAAATGGAGTGGCAATTAGAATGGCTGTCCTTTTCCTCTTGGCGCAAACACGTTGATTTGAACAATCGATGGTTAACAAAGGTTTGTAAATTATAAATAAAGATATCATTTTTCCTTATATTTGTTTAAAATTCACCAATATGCATTTCACCCTCGACAAAAACGAGAAATATGTAGTGGTAAAGCTCCACGAGCAGAAACTAAACACCTTGATCGCAGCCGAATTAAAATCGGAATTGCTTTTATTAAATACGCAAGGCTACAACAATATCATTCTCGATCTATCTGAATCTATCTATTGTGATTCTTCTGGACTTAGTGCGATCCTTGTTGGAAATCGTTTATGTAGAAACTCAAATGGATCCTTTGTCATTTCAGGTTTAAGCGAAACTGTTAAAAAACTAATTCAGATTTCGCAATTAGATAAAGTTTTGAATATCACTTCTCATGCTCCTGAAGCCGTTGACTATGTGTTAATGGATGAACTTGAAAGAAATGAAAAAGTGAGTAATATTAAAAGCGAGTAATTCGTAGTTCCATTAAATTAAAATAATAAATCTCACATGCTTCGAAGATTACTTTATCTTGTTATTGGTACGCTAATAGGGGTTGGTACTGCCCATTCACAATGCACTCCTAATACTTCTATTACAACGTCAGGTATAACTCCTGATAGTGCAACAGGACTGGCAGTCGGAATGGTTGGTCAGTTGTATAACCAAGTATTACAGATTCGTGTTCCTGTTGATACAACCACATCACTTGGAGGTTTTCCAGTTACTGTTCCAATAACTTCGATTCAATTATCGTCTTTTACAGGATTACCTCCAGGATTAAGTTTTTTCTGCAATCCAACTAATTGTACATTCCCAGGAGACAGTAATGGTTGTGTCCTAATTACTGGTATCCCCACTTCAGCGGGAGTTTTTGCACCTCTTGCAGTTACCACTACTAGTTATACCGTTTTTGGTGTTCCTCAATCAAGAACTGATTCCATCTCTTATTATAGAATTACTATTAATCAATCAAACGTAGGTTTAAATCAACATACGGCCAGTAATAAATTTTTATTAGAGCAAAATACTCCTAATCCATTTAGTGATATCACCACCATTAATTACACTATTCCGGTTAAAGCGAATGTTGAATTTAAGATGTTCAATATTATTGGAAAAGAGGTTTTACATGATGTGAAATTAGCAGATGCAGGACAAAATAATTTCACTTTTGATGGTCGAGATTTTGCTCCAGGAATTTACATGTATAGTATGACTTATAACAACGAAACCTTCACTAAGCGATTAGTCATTTCACGAAAATAAATGGGGTTTGAACTAACAATTCTCGGAAGCAGTTCCGCAACTCCAATTTTTAATCGTCACCCAACATCACAGTTATTAAATATTCGTGATCGCTATTTTTTAATCGATTGCGGAGAAGGAACTTTACTTCAATTATTAAGATACCGAATCCGATATCACAGGATAAGTCATATTTTTATAAGCCATTTGCATGGTGATCATTATTTAGGATTAGTTGGATTATTATCTACTTTCCATCTTCAAGGAAGAACCAGTGAATTACATTTGTATGGACAGCAAGAGTTGATGGATATTGTAGAGATACAATTGCGAGTTTCAAATACTATACTTCGATATAATCTTATTTTTCACCCTGTAAGACATTACACTCCCGAAGTAATTCTTGAAGACGATGAAATTCAAGTTCGATCGATCGTATTAAACCATAGAGTTCCATGTACTGGTTTTCTTTTCATTGAGAAATCACGGCCACGAAAATTGTTAATTCAGAAAGTGCAACAAAAAAATATCCCAATTTCATATTATGCTAAGTTGAAATTAGGGGTTGATTATGTTGATGAAGTTGGAAATGTTATCCCTAATAAAGATCTCACGGAAACTCCTCCGAAAGCTCGCTCTTATGCCTATTGTTCGGACACGATGTATGATCCAATGTTAAAAGATGAATTAAAAGGAGTTGATTTGTTATACCATGAAGCAACGTTTCTACATGAGTTACTTGATAGGGCAACACAAACATACCATTGCACTGCATTACAAGCAGCTCAGCTTGCAAAAGATGCAGAAGTAAGCAGATTGCTAATCGGACATTTTTCCGCGCGTTATAAAGAGCTAGATCCTTTATTGGTGGAGGCGCAAAGTATTTTTAAAGAAACAGAGCTCGCGCTTGAAGGAAGAAAATTTAAAGTAGGCTAAAATAGAAAAGGGCAGAATTTTCATCCTGCCCTTCACACAATCGGTACTGTTTGTTGGTATTTTTTTATCAGAAACGTAAATCTTCTGATTCACCTAATGTACGACGACCTTCTAAAATTTGTTGTCGTGCTGACTCACATAGTTGAAAGGCGTATTCTTCTTTCTTTTTATCAGCAATAGATTGAGGAAAGTTAATTCCATTTTCTAAACGAAAAAGATATTCTTGATGTACACTTGGAATAGTTTGAGCAACTTGTTCCATTTCAAATTGACGAGCGGCATCAATTATTCCTTCTCTCCAATCTTCATTTGATTTAATGGCGATGGGTACTCCTGCAGAACGTAATGCTTCTAATGCTTCATCAAGTTCCATGTGATCATCCATTTGATTTTGGAAATCTTCCACTGCTCGACAATATTTTAAGGTATGCTTATCTTCAAATTTCTTAACGAAATTGTCAACCAAATCAGTATCAAAAATACTGATGTATGGACGGTTATCTGCTTTTTTCACAACAGATTGTTTACGTAAGTTTTCAAGTTGTTTCTGACGAGATATGGAGCGATAACGATTTTCTTTTTCACCTCGAGTATCTTCGAGATCCATCAACCTAGCTGTACTCATGTGTTCATCGTAAAAACGATACCATGATGGCATGTGCTCTTCGATACAATTGTCGATTCCTGGAATTGTTCCTGCATGGTATTCTGCTTTGAAAGCTTCATAATCTTGCCAATTATCAAATCCATAAATGTTTTTTGCATATCCTGAACGCAAGAATCGCATATACAATTCCACTTCTGCGCGGCTCACTGGACTTATAAAAGGGCAGTGTTGAATGTTAGCGGCGAACAAAAGAAATTGTGTAGAATGTTCCATCCCTTTCAATTTAATTTGTTCTGCTCTCCATTGACATTGCAAGTTAAATAATTTCTTCTGTTGAATAGCCCATAAGGCTTCTTCTGCAAACATTTTATACTTCAAACCACCTTCCTCTTGTTGGTTAAGATAAAGGGGACCGCGTGTTAAGTAAACAGCCTTTCTTCGAGCATAATTACGGATAAATGTTTCAACCGAACTTTGGTTGAATTGCGTAAAGAACTCCTGATAAAGGGGGTTTGTTCTTAAATCTTCTTCTGTTTGCTGGCGAATTAATTCTACTCGAATTTCTTCTTCAAATTTCTCCTGAACGTGAGGAGGTAATTGCATTTCTGGGTTATTCTGCTTCATAATTGTTTTTGACAACGTGCTTTGAACGTGACGAGGTGGGGGTCAGGTTCGGACTTTTTTAGAAAAAACATTACATATTGAATCAGAAGTTGCAAATTATTCGGGATCTAACACCGTTCGCTTACCGGTTAGCTATGAAAATGCTACAAAATATCGTTAATTCACGAAAGTTTGGATTATATCAACGCGATCCCCTTAATAAAAATCATTTAACGCAATTTGGTTCCCCCGAAAAAAACGGGGCAGGCTGTGCAACATAGGCTTCATTGTGCGTCCTCCGGACGCAACGAAGCCTTAGCTGTTATGGGCTGCCCTTCTGTCTGTCTGTGCGGTGAAGTGTCTGTCCGCTGTGAAATTTATTTTATCGCTGTTGCGCATGTACATTGGCTTACGAAGTATTACTGTGTCTATGAAACTGTGTTGTTTGAGTTTAGTAAACCCACTCATAAATGAATGAAATAAATTTGTAACTCGTTAAATTCGGATAAATGCAAAACAAAATAAAACTCACAATTATTAATATGATGTAAATGAATGAACCAATAATAATTTTATTTCTCTCTTTTGTTGTTTCTGCTGTGTCTTGCTCTTTAACCGATAAATAGTTTAACGGACCCCATGAAGCAAAAAAACCAGTTGCGTAGTAAAGCCAGTTATGTGTTACTGTCGGGGAATCAATAAAATATTTTACGCTAAAAGCACAAAATGCTGCCCAAATTATCCAAAGAAATCCTTGGGAAATAAAGCCAATTAAA
This sequence comes from Bacteroidota bacterium, assembly GCA_025352785.1. GTDB lineage: Bacteria > Bacteroidota > Bacteroidia > AKYH767-A > OLB10 > JANXSD01. Next base: position 132 of record JANXSD010000176.1, on the reverse strand, counting down.
GAAAATGGAATTAACAAAATAGTCCCAAAAGAATTTAATTTTTCCGCTGCTTTTGCAATTAAAATGGTTTTATACATTAGAATTACAACCAATAAACTGAAAATAAAAGTTATTGCAATGTCTCCAACTCCT
>JANXSD010000162.1 GCA_025352785.1 Bacteroidota bacterium | reverse complement strand
AAAATGATATGGGGAGTTGGGTAATGTTTCTCACATCCTATGTATTTGCAGATTTATTACGTGCAGGAATTATTACAACCTCCTTAATACGGTTCGCAGCATCTTCAGAAAAAGAAAAATTTGGTGAAGTTTCTGGTTCTGGATGGTTGATCTCTTTGATAGCTACTGCCATATTATCATGTGTAACATTAGTAATATATTTCAGTTTCGGGCATTTAATCACGAATCATGGTTTTCGATTATTTTTACAATGGTATTGGCTTGCTGCGCTTACAACACTTCCTTACAATTATGCTGCTTGGCTGTTACAAGCAAAATCAGAATTTGAAAAAGTTTTGTACATACGCTTATTGAATCAATTAAGTTTTATGACGTGCATCTTGATAGCCTTAATATTTGAGCATCGTTCCATTGAATTTGTATTATTGAGTTTTATCTTGTCTGGTTTATTGCCAAGTTCCATTTCTATGTGGGCGGGATGGTCGATGATAAAAACAGTACGATTTGCAACTCGAAATATGGTAAAAGAGCTTTTTAATTTTGGCAAATTCAGTATGGGTACTTTAATGGGTTCGAATTTACTTAGAAGCTCGGACACAATTATCATTGGGTTTTTACTCGGACCTACTCAGGTTGCTATTTATGCAATACCATTAAAACTCATTGAAGTAATTGAAATACCTTTAAGAAGTTTTGTTGGATCTGCAATGCCAGTGATGTCTAAATTTTCGTCAATTGATAAAAGACTTGAATTAAAATCCATGTATTATAAGTATACTGGGCTTTTAAGCTTTATACTTCTTCCATTAGTAATAGGCTGCATTGTATTTGCAGATTCTTTAGTAGTAATGCTAGGCGGAGCGCAGTATGCAGATTCTGCAAATATCTTACGCATCTTCGCGGTGTACGCAGCATTCCTCCCACTCGATCGATTCTCAGGTATTACACTTGATATAATTGGTAAACCATATCTTAATTTTATTAAAGTATTGGTGATGTTAGCTGTTAATGTAACGGGAGATTTGTTAGCAATACATTATATCGGAAACATTTATGGTGTTGCTGCCGTATCAATTCTTACATTTCTTACAGGAGTATTCTTTGGAAATTATTTCCTAAGAAAATATCTGAATCATTCGATAAGTAAAACATTAAAAGTAGGATTCACAACATTACGTGAAATCATTCATCCAATAATAGCGAGATTTAAGTCCATTAAACTTGGTAATTCAACGTCTACATAACTTTAAAATACAGGAACTCTACAAAGGGATCCTAATGCTTTTACTTGCGTCAGTTTTAGGATTAGCATTTTCAAGAGGTGGAATTAGTACCATTATTGCTTTCATGGCTTTACCTTTTGGAATTGCTTTTTTAGCGATGATAATAGTGAAGCCTAAAATTGGATTATGGATAATGTTTGTTTTTAGTTTTTTTGTAAATGGCTTAACGAGATACAATGATGCACCATTTGGTTTAGGAGTAGATATCATTTTATTAATAACTGCATTGGGTCTTGCCTTTAGGAGAAAAAAAGATTTTGAATCTCCAGGGGGTCATAGCGCACTTACCTATGCAGTTTTGATATGGTTTGGATATACCATAATTGAAATTGTAAATCCTGAAGCAAGAAGTTTTGAAGCATGGTTTTATGCAGTTCGAGGAGTTTCATTGTATTTCATAGTTACTGTTCCCTTTGTATTTCTTTTGCTTTATAAGGAGGAAGATTGCGATCGATTTATTAGGATATGGTTTATTTGTTCTTTGTTTGCAACATTTTGGGGTATGCGACAATTGTTTTTTGGATTGGATGCAGCAGAAAATCAATGGATGGAAAATGGAGCTAAGATTACTCATATATTATTTGGTAAACTTCGGGTGTTTTCATTCTATTCTGATGCAGGACAATTTGGTGCATCGCAAGCACATGTAGCTGTTGTTGCAGGCATATTAGCAATGGGGAAAATAAGTAAAAAGAAAAAAATATTCTATATCATAACGTGTTTACTTAGTCTTTATGGCATGTCCATTTCAGGAACTAGAGGTGCGTTGTTTGTAGTGATCACTGGTTTTGCCATTTACTTTTTACTAAGTAATAATATGCGAATAATTATTCCAGGAGCCATCGTTGGAGTATTACTATTTGGCATGTTAAAATTCACAAACGTAGGACAAGGCAATGATCAAATAAGAAGAATGCGAACTGGACTAGATCCAAATGATGCTTCATTTCAAACCAGATTAACTAATCAGGCGAATTTAAAAATATACATGGCTACAAGGCCATTAGGAGGAGGTATTGGTTCGGCAGGTTCATGGGGCGCGAGGTTTAGTCCTGGAACATTTTTGGCAAATTTTCAACTAGATAGCTGGTATGTAAAAATTTGGGCTGAAAGCGGAATCGTAGGTCTTACAATTTATTTAGGAATGATAATATTTATTCTTATAAATCGTTTCTATGCATTATTTATGATAAAAGATCCAGAACTTAAACTGAAACTTTCTGCTCTATACGCAGGTGTATTTGGAATCTGCTTTGCGAGTTACGGAAATCAAATATTCGGACAATTTCCTACAGGATCTGTAATGTACTTTTCATTGGTATACATTTTTCTTGATAGAAACTTTATTGCAAAGCGAACGTTAAAGAATTTGGATGAATCCACCACTACACAAATATCCTCTCGTCTCCATAGTGAGCATCAATTATAACGGAGCAGCTGTTACATGTGAAATGCTTGAATCATTAAAGCAAATTACTTATCCTAACATTGAAGTTATTATCATTGACAATGCATCCAAAGAAAATTCAAATTCAATTATTGAAAAATATCCTTGGATAACTTTTTTAAAAAGTAAAAAGAACCTTGGTTTTGCAGGAGGAAATAATTTAGGTTTCAAAGTAGCAAAAGGAAAATATTTTTTAATGCTAAATAATGATACCGAAGTTGACCCTGGTTTTTTAGAACCATTAGTTACAAGAATGGAAAATGAAAATAGTATTGGAGCCGTTTCTCCGAAAATAATTTTCTATCATACTCCAGGAATGCTACAATTTGCAGGTTTTAATCCTATAAATCCATATACTGGTCGTGGAACTGCAATTGGCTTTGGAATGCAAGATGATGGTCGCTTTGATAATTCTATGCCAACGAGCCGTGCTCATGGAGCTGCGATGATGATTCGTAAAAGTGCTGTAGAAGAAATTGGATTAATGGCTGATCTTTATTTTCTGTACTATGAGGAGATGGATTATTGTGAACGAATTAAAAAAGCTGGATACAGTATTTGGTATGAAGCAGGTTCGAAAATTTTCCATAAAGAATCAATGGCAACTGGTAAAGGAAGTACATTGAAAACATATTATTTAACGCGAAATAGAATACTCTACTTACGTAGAAATGTGAAAGGTTTAACACTTTTAGTTTGCTTAACTTTTTTAACCTTCGTATCTATACCAAAGAACACAATAAGCTATTTAATCAACGGAAAGCCTGATATGCTAAAGGCCTTTTACAAAGGAGTCCTTTGGAATTTAACACATAGAAATGTACATCAAAATGAATCCTTAATTTAACTATTATGATAATAGTAAACATTCTTATTGCCATTGTATTTTTAATATGCGCCTTCACTGTTGCCTATTCATTTTTCTATTCAGTAGCTGGTCATTTTTATAAGAAAAAGGAATTCGATAATAAAGATCAGTATAAAAAAATTGCTGTTTTTATGCCCTCTTATAAGGAGGATGAAGTTATATTACAAACAGCTAAACAAGCACTATTTCAAAACTATCCTTCACATCGGTATGATGTTGTTGTGATTGCAGATTCATTACGCCCTGAAACACTTATAGAATTAAAGAATCTTCCAATAAAATTAGTAGTCGTAAATTTTGAGAAAAGTACAAAATCAAAATCATTAAATGAAGCCTTTGCACAGTTAAAAGAAGATTATGATATCGCCGTAATTTTAGATGCAGATAATGTTATGAAATTTGATTTTCTAGATAAAATTAATTCAGCATTTGTTTCAGGATGTTATGCAATACAAGGTCATCGTTCGGCAAAAAACACCAATACAAGTTTTGCAATATTAGATGCCATCAGCGAAGAAGTAAATAATCACATCATGCGCAAAGGTCAAGTAGTGATAGGCTTTTCAAGTTCAGTTATAGGCTCAGGGATGGCATTTTCTTATTTGTATTTAAAACAAGTAATGGCCGAGATAACTGCCGTAGGAGGATTTGATAAAGAATTGGAATTAACATTAATATCCGACAACCACAAAATCACTTACCTTGAAGATGCTATAATTCTTGATGAAAAAGTGCAAAAATCAGAAGTATTCGCTAATCAAAGAACAAGATGGATTTCAGCTCAACTTATTTATTTAAGAAAATATTGGCTCAAAGCTATCTATAGTTTTTTTTGTGGAAAATTTGATTACGCTAACAAAGTAACACATTACGCTTTAGTACCAAAAGTTCTTCTGATAGGTTTTCTTTTCTTTATGTCAATCATTTCTTATTTCTTACCGAAAGAAATTATCATAGGATTTAATTTTTGGTTAACAATTACAATACTCTATTATTTAGCGTTTGCAATGGCTATCCCAAAAGTATTTTGGAATAAGAATACATCCTTAGCATTATTATCAATGCCAAAAACAATAATAGTTATGATAGTGGCTTTGTTTAAAATCAGAGGAGCTAACAAGAGTTTTATACATACACCACATTCGGCTCAATTCGAAAATCACAGCGCATAAAATAAATCATTATGAATTTCCTTACTCGAAAAATAAAAGTATTAGAAACAATACGTCAAGGACAAATTGGCGGTGGTGAATCGCATGTTTTAGATCTAGTAAGCCAATTAAATAAAAGTGAATTTGAGCCGATAGTTCTTTCTTTTACACACGGCCCAATGGTTGATAGGTTAAACGCACTTGGCATTAAAACCTATGTTGTGGAAACCTTACGACCATTCAATTTAACAACATTAAGTGCTGTTAAAAAAATTATGAAAGACGAAGAAATAGATATTCTTCATGCACATGGAACACGAGCTTTAAGCAATACAATATTTGCAGCCAAATCACTTGGAATACCCGTTGTATATACAGTTCATGGTTGGTCATTTCATCAAGATCAAAAGTATCCAATTCGAAGAATGCGAGAATTTTCTGAGAAATTTTTAACAGATAAAGTAGATATTACAATTAGTGTTTCCCAATCAAATCAAATGGATGGGATTCAACGCTTTTGCATGAAAAGAAGTAAAGTTGTAAACTATGGCATTGACTTAAATCGATTCAATCCTGAAAGAGCAATGAATGATTTGAAATCGGAATTAGAAATCGAACCTGGTAAAACTGTAGTTGGTTACTTAGTAAGAATGACAACTCAAAAAGATCCATTTACACTAATTAAAGCAATTGCAGTAGTAGCAAAACAAACAACAGATATCCAATTTCTATTTGTTGGAGATGGAGATTTAAAAGAAGCAACCATACAATTGGCAAATGATTTAGGCGTTTCTTCACTCATAAAATTTCATCCATTCCGCACTGATGTTCCAGAAGTTTTAAAAACATTTGATATCTATACCTTACCTTCCCTTTGGGAAGGATTACCAATAGGAATGCTAGAAGCTATGGCAATGCGAAAGGCCGTTGTAGCAACGCCTGTTGATGGTAGTAAAGAAGCTATAATAGATGGTGTAAATGGAATATTAGTTCCTTGCCAAGATCATATTGCATTAGCAGAAGCCATACTGAAATTACATAATGACAAGGCTTATAGAAACAAATTGGGAGCCGCAGCACAGCAAACAGTACATGAAACCTTCGACCTAAAAATGATGGTGAAACATAATGAAGAAATTTATCATCAACTTGCAATTACAAAAAGTTTAGCAGCTTAATTGCTACATAAAGCTATGCGCATTGGTATAGAGGCATTCAAATTATTCCGTAAGCATAAACACGGTATGGATATCGTTGCACTTGAATTAATTCAACAATTGCAGCGATTGGATTCCTATAATGAATATTTTATTTTTTGTTTTGATGATATTGATGATTCTGTTCTCAATGAAACTTCGAATTTCAAAATTATAAGGATTCCAAAAATTACTACACCGATAGCTGAACAATTAATTTTGCCGTTTTTAGTTCAGAAATATAAATTAAATATACTTCACAGTACAAATAATACAGCACCTCTCATTTCTGGTTGTCGGCAGATAGTAACCTTACACGATATAATTTACTTAGAGAATAGCAGCAAACTTAAGGGCGGAACGCTTTACCAACAAATTGGTAATTTTTATCGCAGGATGGTAGTTCCTATCACTATTAGAAAAGCAGAAAGAGTAATTACTGTCTCCAATTCTGAACAACAAAAAATACTAAATAAAATACCACAAATCGCAGGAAGAGTAGATGTTATTCATAATTCGTATGGAAAACATTTTACTCAGAAACCAATCGATTCTACGTTAGGAACTTGCATTAGGTATAAATTACCTTTTCACGGTTTCATATTTTTACATGGCAATACAGATCCTAAAAAGAATTTTAATAACATCTTGAAATCTCTTTATTTACTTAAGCAACAAGGAAAATTAAAATACAAAGTTGTTATTAGTGATATACCTGAATGGAGAATACTTGCTAAAATAAAGAAGTATAAATTATTTGGTTTAGAAGAAGATTTAATTTTTACAAACTATATCAACAATTTTGATTTGCCCGATATATACAATAGAGCAAAAGTATTTTTATATCCTTCTATAAGAGAAAGTTTTGGTGTTCCCATATTAGAAGCAATGGCATGTGGAACACCTGTAATCACTTCTAATTGTTCAGCGATGCCTGAAATTGCTGGAAAAGCTGCTATTTTAGTTAACCCGCATAATCCACAAGAAATTGCAGAAGCGATTGACAATATTCTTTCCAATGAATCTTTACAAAATGAACTTTCTAAACTGGGACTATTACAAATAAAGAAGTTCAACTGGAAAAAATCAGCTGAACTTCTTTTAAATGTTTATCAAACTTCTTTACAAGCTTCTTTTAGTCCTTCTTCCATACAGTATTAAATCCACTTGCCATCGCAGATGGTAAATAATCGATAACTGTATTATCAAACGATGATAAAGCTTTAATATTTCTTGTTAACAACGAATATGGAAATACTTTTTCAATAAAGTTAGAATGACCGAATTCAACAAGCTTAAAACCTTCAGTAGAAATTAAATTACAAAGAGCGTCTTTCGTAAAAAATTGTACATGTGTTAAATCTCCTGATTGGCTTTGTACTGTTGCATTCGTATACCTCAACATTTTCTTTGATTGATTAACAACTTTCCCCATAATTCCATTACTCATACTTTGTACTGGTCGCGTTATAAATAATTCACGAGGTCCAACTCCATTTGGAACTGTTGCAATAAGTATTGCCCCAGGCTTTAAAATATGAGATAACGTTTGAACTAATAATTCCGGTTGATGTAGATGTTCTAAAACTTCACTACAAATAACTGCATCGAAATTTTCCTCTTGATTAACTTCTTCAGCACTACATACACGAAACTCAACATTTGGAAGCGTATTTTTTGATCGAGCGTACTGAATTGCATCATTACTAAAATCAATGCCAACAACAGTATAACCAAGGCTACCAATACCTCTTGCAATATTTCCATTACCACAACCCACATCAAGAATTCTCGCACCTGAGCGACAATTATTTTGTATTGCATCAGCAATGAAATTTAGCCGTTTAATATCTACTACTTCAGTAAATTCAGTGTAACGGGCAACATTAATTCTAGAATTTTTCATATTTTTTTTAATCAGTTTTATCTTGTTTGTACCTTACTGTTTTCTATTAATTTTGAAATCTCATTAACATTATTCTCCCACGTATGGGTTAAAGCAAAAGCAATTCGTTTAGTTTCCAATGACTCATTATTTTCTGCAAGACTCCTTTCAATAGCAGATATGTATTCCTCTTTGGTAGATGCTAAATAAGTGTAGTCTTTAAAATATTCCATGAATGGTGTCTTAGTAGCGACGACAGGTTTACCCATCGCTAGGTACTCATCTATTTTACGTGGATAGTTACCCATTGTTACCTCGTTAATTAATTGAGGGTTTAAAGCCACATCAAAACCATTGATATAAGAAGCCAAAGTATCTGGATTTTTATTACCCAAAAAACGAACATTATTCATTGAATGCAGCTTACTTGATTTGAATGCTTCATCTTCTGGCCCCACTAATACCATCTGCCAATCAGGCTTACTTTGAGCAATAAATTCTAAAAGCGGAATGTCTAAACGAACCTCTGTAAGAAAACCTACATAACCAATAATTGGTTTATTAATTACTTTAAGTTCTTCGGCAATAGCTATTTTTTCAGGAAATGAAAATTGACTAAAATCACACCCTTGACCAACCATTGTCGAATTCAAATTATAATTTCGAGCATATTCAGCAAGAAAATCGGAATTAGTAGCAACAGCATCAGCTTGCTCAATCAATTTATGTTCCATTTCCAAAGCATGACGTTTGAAATAAGGTATCGAACTTAAATTATCTCTAATATAATAAATAATGCAAGAAGGGTTTAAGAGCTCCTTTAGATGAAAGCAACGAATCATCGATTGATCATTAAATAAAATAAATTCAGTAAATTTTAAACTGAACAAAGCTTTTGAAATATCTTTTGCAAGCCTCTGATTATTTATTTTATTTACAAGGGAAAATATTTTTTTACTAGAAATCCAATTGATAGACTCTGCCACTGAAGAGGGATACAAATTCCATAAATTAGGCAATACTTCAGCCAAAGCATCTGTTTTACCTCTAATTATATTTATTCTCCTTTCAACTAATGGATCTGTATTCCTCTTGAAATAAGTAATTCGATCCAAAGGTGGATTTACATATAATACACGATTGTTTTTTGAAAGTTCAATAGCGATATTCTTGCAATTACTCCCAATGGTAATATCCCATGGTTGCAATCCGACTATAATAATGTCCTTGCCGTGTATCATTTGTTGAAATATGATAGTTTATACTTATCTAGAAAAAACCAGTTTCATAAATTGTAGCTTTTGTAAGATATCTTGTCATATTGTATTCAGAACGAAGAACCATCAAAACCAAATTGATGTATAATACCACAACAAATTTTAAGATAATGTCATTACTCCATAAAATTAAATCTAATACTTCATTAAAGCGATTCGTGTTACACTTACTTATGCCCACAAATCAAGCTAGACCACGTTGGTGGGTGTCACTTTTCTTAAATCCCCTTATTCACAAAAAAGGTAAAGGGAGTCTTATTCGACGCAACACAAGAATGGATGTACTACCATTTAATTCATTTTCAATTGGCAGAAATTCAACAATAGAAGATTATTCCGTTGTTAACAATGGTATGGGTGAAGTAAGAATTGGATACGGGGTAAGAGTTGGATTGTCGAATGTGATTATAGGGCCAGTGGAAATTGGAAACAACATCATTTTAGCACAGCATGTAGTTATATCAGGCTTAAATCATGGATATGAAAATATCCTTACACCAATAAAATTTCAACCATGTACAACAGGAAAAGTAATTATAGAAGATGATTGTTGGATAGGCGCAAATGTAGTAATCACAGCAGGAATAAAAATAGGGAAGCATTCGATTGTAGCAGCAGGAAGCGTCGTTACAAAAGATATTCCATCTTATAGCATTGCAGCTGGAAATCCAGCCAAGATCATTAAACAATACAATTTCGTTTCTCAAAAATGGGAGCGAGTAAATAAATTAGAAACAATCAAAAATTTTGCTGCATGAGTTTAATTGAAATCGTATTTTGGACAGGATTCGCAATCATATTTTATGCATATGCCGGATATGGATTGTTATTGTTTATAGTCATAAAAATTAAGCGACTTTTTCATAAGGTGCCTATTATTAAAAATATGCATTATCAACCCACTGTAACTTTTATTGTACCATGCTACAATGAAGCATCCATTATTCCAAGTAAAATAGAAAATACACAGCTTTTGAACTATCCAAAAGAGAAATTACAATTAATTTTTATAACAGATGGTTCAAATGATGGTTCGGAAAATATTACATCTGCCTATGAAAATATCACGATACTTCATCAACAACAACGTCAAGGTAAATCAGCAGCCGAAAACCGTTCAGTGAAATTTGCAACTGGCGAGATAATTGTTTTTTCAGATGCAAATACCTACTTACCTACGAATGCATTGCATAGTCTAATTCAACATTATATAAATCCAATGGTTGGTGCTGTAAGTGGCGAGAAAAAAATTAACCAAGACGCGAGTGAAAATGCAGCTGGAGCAGGAGAAGGTATTTATTGGAAATACGAATCATTGCTTAAAAAATGGGATTCGGAATTACTAACAGTTGTAGGAGCTGCTGGAGAATTGATATCCTTTCGAAAGCATTTATTTGAAGATCTTGAAGAAGATACTATACTAGATGACTTTATTTTGTCATTAAGAATTGCATCTAAAGGCTACAAAGTGATATATGAACCTGAAGCATTGGCAACAGAAAATTCATCGTCAAATACTAAAGAAGAATTAAAACGAAAAATACGAATCTGTGCAGGTGGGTGGCAAGCAATGATTCGTCTGAAACATTTATTTAATTTTTTC
>JANXSD010000145.1 GCA_025352785.1 Bacteroidota bacterium | reverse complement strand
CGATACGATTCCAATTATTTACATGGCTCCCGTTGAAATTGTGGCTGCGCTTTCTCCCGAAGCGGCCGTCAAAATGCAAGCTTATTTAAAGTTGCGTAGAGATGTTTTAAAAGCTTATCCTTATGCAAGATTAGCAGCAGCACAATTGAAATTTATTAATGATAGCATTGCTAAAATTCCTGATGAACGTGATCGTAAACGTTTTATAAAAGAAACAGAGAAGGAACTTAAAAGTGATTTTGAACGTGATCTCAAACTGCTCACAGTAACACAGGGAAGAATTTTAATTAAATTAATAGATCGAGAAACAGGTAATACATCTTATGCACTTGTTAAAGAATTGAGAGGGTCGCTGCAGGCATTTTTCTGGCAGGGATTAGCAAGGTTGTTTGGTTCGAATTTAAAAACTGAATTCGATGCTGCTGGTGAAGATGCTGCTATTGAATCCATTGTACAGCAAATTGAAAGAGGACAATTAACAGTTCAAACTGTTCAACGAACACAAAAGTAAAATTTAAAGCGTTTTTCTTTCAACAAAAGACTGTTGTAAAAAGCTTTATTTATCTCGTGAAAAAGCGAAATCATTAAATACATCTGCTTAGTTTTGTATTATCATAAGCTATAAAAAACTCACATGCCCATTAGCAGTGCAGATAAAAAGGTAACCCAGAAGAGTGCAATATTAAATTCGTCGAATGATCAAATAAAATCCGTTTTCATCGACGATTTTTTTTCTGCTGCCTTACGCCATAAAGTAAAGATGGAAATTTTATTACCTCCTTGGTATGATGAAACCCCTCAGTTCTCATTTAATACTTTGTTTGTAAACGATGGACAGTTATTGCAACAATTAAATTTTAAAAGTGCATTGATGGATTGTTATTCTCGTAATTCCATTCCTCCATTGATAATAGTTGGTGTTCATGCACATAATCGTATGCAAGAGTATGGCGTTGCTGGCGTTCCTGATTATAAAAAGCGTGGTGCTAAAGCAGATAAATACAGTCGTTTTTTTGTGAATGAATTGATGCCACTTATCAAAAAGAATTTTCGTGTTAATGAAGGTCCTCAAGCAAATGCTATTGCAGGATTTTCATTAGGTGGATTGTCAGCATTTGATATCGCCTGGAACTATCCTTCCTTGTTAGGATCTGCTGGTGTTTTCTCTGGATCTTTTTGGTGGAGAAGTAAAGGCTTCGGAAAAGATTATGAGGATAGTGATCGCATAATGCATCGTCTCGTTCGCGGAACAGATTCAAAAAGTAATCAACGTTTTTGGTTTGAATGTGGTACTGATGACGAGTCGGCTGATAGAAATCACAATGGCGTTATCGATTCAATTGATGATACGTTGGATTTAATTCATGACCTTGAAGAAATTGGTTATACACGCGATCGTGATTTGAAATATGTAGAAGTTAAAGGCGGTCAGCATAACGAAGCAACATGGGCCGCAGTAATGCCTGAATTTTTAGAATGGACGTTTGGGAAATAAATTAAGAATTACTTGCAAATTTATACTTGTAAATATATCTTTATCCATCATTAAAAAATTCCGTACTGATAATATAGATAAAAAAGTATTCTTCTAATTGCCTGCGTAGAGTTCGGAGCATTTTAATTATTGTTGTTCGATAACCTTTAATTCTTTTTATATATGTTAAAAAAACTACTCTTGCTTGCTGCTATTGCCGTATTGAATTATTCAATTGTTTCAGCCCAAACTCCACCACTCTTAAAAGATGCATCTATTGCTCTGAATCCCTCGTCTGCGCAAGGATATTTTAATGGCATTTTCGATATTGTAGTTAATGACACACTCAATATCGAAAAGTTCGAAATAGCTTTAGGTACTGATGCTGACAGTAGTGATTTGTTAAATACAACGATTGATTTTGATGTCCCTTCAGGTGCGCCTACTGGATTTATTTATATGCGGGATGGATATCATATTTCAATTAGCACATCTGACTTTGCAAAGCAGAATACTTATTTCGGATATGTGAAAGCCAAAACCTCCTCTTCTGCTTTTGAAGATCCACGAAAATTTGTAGCGAATTAAATAATTATAACACTTATAATTATTTCCAGAGTTGTAAAGAAAATATAGCTCGGAATTTTTTGTCCATTTAGTTTTTTACACCTAACCTACCTTCCCATGAAAAAATTATTTTTTATTGCATCAATCCTTATTTCTTTTTTAAGTATTTCTAATGTTCGTGCTACTCAATATACTTGGACGGGAACAACAAGTACAAGTTGGGGTACAACTAGTAATTGGTCACCTACTGGTTCCCCAAGTACTATTGACACTGTCACAATTAGCACGCATACAAATATGCCGGCATTAACAGAAGATGTAACGGTGAAAAAACTGACTCTTACATCAGGGGTGCTTAGTGTAGGAACACGTTCTCTTACTGTAACTGCTACAACAAAATTAAATGGTGGGCAAATAACTTCAAGTACTGGAGGAATAATATATATGCGAGGTGATTCTTTAATTTTTATTGGGACACTTATGCATATTGTTGTTAATGCATCTTGCAAGGTTGTTTCTTTTGTAGGTACAGAATTCTTTTTGGAAACTTATCTGGAACAGAATGGTAATACTGGAGTGAAATCAGAGGGAGGAAATATATTTGATTCAAAGGTTACTATTGTAAATAGTGGAACTGGCTTTATAACACTCTCCGATCAGAAATATAATATATTTAATGATTCTACTTT
>JANXSD010000140.1 GCA_025352785.1 Bacteroidota bacterium | reverse complement strand
TGTGCCTCCTTACTCCTTAATAGTTATTGATATTTAATATCACAATAATTGCCTCCTGATAAAGTATTATAGCCAGCAGAACAAATTCCATTTCCTATTATTTTTCCATTTTCTTTGTCTTCGATTTCTATAACACTCTTTGAAGAATTATAAGTTTTTGCTACCCATTCGCGAGCTTTCAAATAAATTTCATCTTTAGAGGAACTATCGATTAATACAACATCAGTAAATGTGATTAAGTGAGTAATTGAATCAAGTGGTAATAGAAGTTTCTCATTTTGAGCGTTAGCTAATAGGGAGCAAAATAAAACTATTGCAATTGTGTATAGTAGTTTTTTCATATCGAAACTAATTTATTGGCTTGGGTATAAAGATCAATTAGTAATCAAATGCAATTGAAAATTCGATTTAAAGTAGGGTGAGATTTCCTACCTTAAATAACATATAATAAAAGGGGTAAAGTCTATTTAATGTTAACTTTTGTTAACTTCTAAACTTGCAGCAAGCAACTCACTTATGTCGTACTGGTTCTTTTCAGAGGATTTGATCTTTTTCAAATTTAGACTTATTTGTCGCTGCCTTGCCTTCTTATTATCTTTGGTTAGAATAGTGGAGGATATAGCTTTTAATTACTGTTTAAGAAGCTCCTGAGTATTGAACCCATAGATTAATGATAGTTCTTGTAATAAAATAAGTGGTAAGGTTGAAGCATTCAGATCCTTCTTTTTTCAGGTATACTAACAATTCCAGTTTTCATGATATTTATATAAGTTTTAAATAAGTCTTGATTACATGTTTCAATAAATTCAGGTTTCAAAATTTCTTCTACTAATAACGAGTTTTTGAATGTTTTAGCGGGGTGGTTGTATTTCTTTTCAAACCGAATGAGATTTACAATGTCGCTTATACAATGGTCAGACAAGATCTTCTTTCTAATCGAGATAGTATAGAGCTGTTTTATGCGCTTGGTTGCGTAATACATTTTCACAAGTTGATCTTTGTTGCTCCAATACTTTCCATTCGGTTTAAAAGCTTCCTGACACCCTTTAAGACTTAAATGATTTTGAATGACGATATCAGGATGATCCTCCACCTTTACAATGGCAGAGTGATCGAATTGATCAACATTGAATTTGAATAAATCTACATTAAGAATTTCAGAAACATAATTCAAAGATGATTCAAAATCAGAATAGGAAAAACTAATATTATGACCATTCCAAAACATGCCAAAATTGCCTGATACTGTTAACTGCTCTGAAATTGTATTGTGATGAATTTTGATAGTTGTATGACCTTTGAACAATTGATATTGAAAATAGGAATGTTCAAAGCCTCGTGATAATCCTATACATTATTACTTATTTCAGTCGTATCTTTGTATTTCGATATTAATAACAATTAGATTTTGATTTCAATAGGAAAAACATTGGTTTCTACAGAGGTGTTAGAGGAACAATTTGTATGTGATCTTCAGAAATGCAAGGGAGAATGTTGTATCGCCGGGGATTCAGGGGCACCCCTAGAACTAGATGAGTTAGATGAAATTGATAAATACTATGAAGTTGTTAAGCCTTACTTACAACCAGAAGCTGTAGAAAGTATTGAAAAGCTAGGTCATTATTTAATAGATAGTGACAATGACTGGGTTACTCCTTTAGTTCATGGGAATCGTGAATGTGTTTACACGGTATTTGAAAATGGAATTGCTAAATGTTCGTTTGAGAAGGCTTTTTTTGAAGGAAAAATTCCTTTTCGCAAACCGGTTTCTTGTCATTTATATCCTGTTCGGATTACAAAATTCAAATCGTATGATGCGATTAATTATGATCGATGGGATGTTTGCGCAGCGGCTTGTAAGCTAGGTAAAAGTTTAAAGGTGCCTGTATATAAATTTTTAAAGGATTCGCTAATTAGAAAATATGGTGAAGAGTGGTATGCACAATTAGAAATTGCAGCGCATTTACTTGAAGAGAAAAAACTTGATTTGAAGAAATAAAACGTATCAATTATTAATAAAAAAATCCCGTTAGAGAATAATAGTCTATAACGTGATTTTTAATTTTGAGAGTTTAAATTAATTTGCTGTTTCCATAACACCAGCATACATTTTTTCACGCAATGCTTTTATATTTTCATCAGCTAAATATTCATCATAACTCATGTATTTATCGATAACACCATGAGGTGTTAGCTCAATAATTCGATTTGCAACTGTTGATACAAATTCATGATCATGAGAAGTAAAGAGGGCGATATGTTTCCAATCTTTTAAAGCATCGTTAAACGCTGTGATTGATTCCAAGTCTAAGTGATTGGTGGGTTCATCTAGTATTAAACAATTTGCGTTTGTAAGCATCATGCGTGAAACCATACAACGCACTTTTTCTCCTCCTGAAAGCACGTTTGATTTCTTAAAAGTTTCTTCTCCCGAAAATAACATTTTACCTAGAAATCCACGAACGAAAGTTTCTTCTTTATCTTTTGAAAATTGACGCAACCAATCGATCAGATTATAATCTTCCGTAAAGAATTTATTATTTTCATTAGGAAGATAAGACCGTGTAATCGTACTTCCCCATAGGAAAGTTCCAGCATCTGCCTGCTCCGCTTCCGTAATGATTTCGAAGAAAGTAGTGATTGCTTTATGCTCTTTTGAAAGCACAACAATCTTATCTCCTTTTGCTACACTGAAAGTGATATCAGAGAAATATACGTTTCCATCGGGATCATTTTTTGAAAGATGTTCTACAGCTAATAATTGATCACCGCAATCGCGATCAGCTTTGAAAATAATGCCCGGATATTTTCTTGTAGAAGGTTTAATGTCATCAATAACCAGTTTCTCTAACAGTTTTTTACGGCTTGTAGCTTGTCGAGATTTAGAAGCATTAGCAGAAAACCGCTCAACGAAATCTTGCAACTCTTTGCGTTTATCTTCTACCTTTTTATTTTGATCTGAACGTTGGCGTAATGCCAGTTGACTTGACTCATACCAAAAAGTATAATTACCAGTGTACAATTGAATTTTATTGAAATCAATATCTGCAACATGCGTACAAACTGCATCAAGAAAATGTCGATCATGAGAAACAACGATCACTGTATTTTGAAAATCAGCAAGAAAATTTTCTAGCCATGAAATCGTTTCAACGTCTAAATCATTCGTAGGCTCATCTAATAATAAAATATCAGGGTTACCGAATAATGCTTGAGCTAACAAAACACGAACTTTTTCTTTTCCGCTAATCTCGCCCATCAACCGTCCGTGGAAATCTTCTTTTACACCTAAGTCGCTTAATAAGCTTGCAGCATTACTTTCTGCATTCCAGCCATCCATTTCTGCAAAAATATTTTCCAATTCTCCTGCTCGAATGCCATCAGCTTCATCGAAATCTGCTTTAGCATAGATGGTATCTTTTTCTTGAATAATATCTAACAACTTCTTATTGCCCATCAAAACGGTATTCAAAACGGAGTAGCTGTCGAATTCGAAGTGATTTTGTGTCAAAACGCTCATTCGTTCACCAGGAGTGATGGATACTTGTCCGCTGGATGGGTCAATTTCACCAGAAAGAATCTTTAGGAACGTTGATTTTCCGGCACCATTTGCACCGATTACGCCATAACAATTTCCTGGGGTGAATTTGATGTTTACCTCTTCAAAAAGCACTCTTTTACCGTAACGCAGGGATAGATTAGATGTTGAAATCATTGACTAGTAATTTATTTGGGGCTGCAAAATTACGGATAAGGCTCCTAATAAGCTAATAAATTCCTCTTTAACGGTCAATAAGATTTAATTTATATATCGTTTGGTTAATATCAATTTTCATAATTAAACGATCTTTGCATTGATGTATGAAAATCATAAATTCTTTTACCGAGTAATTTACACGCATTTGTCGGATGACGAATACAATGAAAAAAATTTCAGAAATGCTGATCTTCCTTTTGCTCGCGAAAATGCATTAGTGTTTCTTGCTACGTTAAGTAGAGAATTATCGGAGATTTCTAATCTAGAATATTCGCTTCAATTAGAATTCAATTATGAATTATTTGGTGCATTGCATAAGTACACATTGATTGATGATGAACTCGATGAAGAGGAGTTATTAGAAGGTCGTGAATTTGAAAAGGATGTATATTTGAAGTTAGGGTTGAAAGAGCCGGAATAATTTTTTTATTTTCAATTACCTAATACCAACTGCCAATATGTTTTAGTCTAATCTACTTGTCCTTTTTCATCAATACATCTTAAAAAAATAGTTTCGTAGGCAAAGGCTATGCAACGATTTTTTAAAATCGTCTGGATAAAAAATTACCTCGCATCTTTAGACTAAAACATATTTGCAATTGGTGTAAATTATTGAATGGGGATTATTTGTTTTTGATCACCTTAATTATTTTGTGATTATTGCCATTCGTGATTTCTACGAAGTACATCCCAACTATTAATTCTTTACCAAATGTAAAAGAGTTTTTTGAATTAATATTTTCGTATTTCTCAACATCTCTACCAAGCACATCTTTCACAACAAGGTTATAATTTTCATCATTTACAAAATGCGTATCAATTCTAAAAGTGGAGTTGCTTGGATTTGGATAGATACGAATTTCATAATCAGATTCGTTTAACCCTTCTCTACAAACGATAGTAACGGGAAGTACTTTATTGTATCCGGAACCACATGCATTTATTCCTTTCACTTTTACATTTCCTCCAGTAGGGCCGTAATTTATCACAATAGAATTTGTTCCTTGTCCTGATGTAATTGTAGCGCCGCTAGGTACAACCCATGAATAAGAAGTAGCGCCTGTAATGAGTGCAGTACTATACGCAACAGAGACTTGATTTGCACAAACAGTAATAGGTCCTGTAATTGTAAGTGGAGTAGTAGGAATTGATCTTATGAATAATGTACGTGCAGTGCCATATCCACAACTTGTACCACCCGCAACAGAGATTGTTGCAGAGATAAAATTTGCTGGAAATGTTAAACTTACGGATGTTGTACCTTGTCCGCTATTGATAGTTACACCAGGTGGAACGGTCCATGTATAAGTGGTTGCAAAACTTACAACTGATATGGAATAAGTATTCGTACTTCCGCTACAAACTGCATAAGCGGGACCGTTAATTGCGGATGGTGTTCCTGGAATATTTTTCGAAAGATATTTTGATTTTGGAATACTTATTCCACATGCATTAGCAGCAGAAACGGATACAGTTCCATTATTAAATGATAATGCAAAATTTACTTTAATCGAATTAGTACCGCTTCCTGAAGAAATAGTACAACCTGATGGAACTAACCAATTGTATGAGCTTGCATTTGCAACATTTAATATAGAATAAATAATTCCAGTATCACCAGGACATGGTTTTGTAATGCCAGTAATTGCACCAGGTATTGCTGGTGCATTCGAACTAACAGTTACGTTTAAATTTCCAGATTGAACTTGCGAATTAGCATAGCTGTCGCTTACAGAAGTTAATAAATAATTAAATGATCCAGCATTATTTGTTGGTACAGAAAGTAAAGAACTGTTTCCAATAATAGAGGTAACAGTTATAGGTGTGCCACCATTTATGGTATAGATAAAATTGAATGGAGCTTTTCCTTTGCTTCCAATAAATGTAATTTTTATGGTAGTATCATTTAAGCATGCTGTTGATGATCCAGAAATTGTTGCAACAGGAAACAAGAATGTAAATCCATTTAATGAGTCTTTCCCAATTGCATTTGTTACAGCAACAAACCCAGAAGCACCACCTGCAACTATTGCATTAATTTGATTGTTTGATACAACATTAAATGATGCTGCATTTGTTGCTCCAAAACTTACATTTGTAGTACCATTAAAATTAGAACCAAATATTTTTACAGTATCCGTTGCTGCAGCTGATGTAGGAGTAAAAGATAAAATAGTTGGCTTCGGAGTAGTAGTAAGATTTCCTAATGGTTGATTTTGTGTGGTAATTGCCCATGGAGTATAATTGCCAAACATCCATGGATAATTCGTTACAGCAACATTATAATTAGTGTTGGTAATAGTGTTAATCATGTAATTCGAAAAAGAGTATGGCGTTCCAGTATATTGCAATCTTTCCCATGTTTCAATAATGTTTGGAGTTATTTTTTTGAACCATGGTTGTGGTCGAAATGGATTAGAAATTGAATTTGCACACGTGAAAGGAGAAACTCCATTTGCGCATGGTCTTTCATCATAAGCCATTGTGAAAGTTAATGCTGTTAATGGATAATTAAATACGATATTGTTTCCGGAAATTGATTGAGTAGCAGCAGCACTTAAAGTAATTGTTGTTGCTGTTAAGGATGTAACACTTGTCCCTACTGGAATGCCAGCTCCAAACACAGTTTGTCCGATAATTATTCCAGTTGTATTTGGAGTAACACCAGAAACTGTTGTTGATCCTGAAGTTGTATTTCCTGTTATAAATTTTACTGGAGCACTTGTTTTACTAATTATCCAAAAGCGATCAGCAGTATAAGCGTCATTGTTATTTCCAGCTGCTATGCCAATGCCTGTTGTGAATGTAATGCCAGCTGCTGTGATTGTAGCGCTAACTGATAAGGTAATAGTTGTTGCAGTTGTTGATAGCACAGTAGTACCCAATGGTATTCCTGATCCTGTTATTTGATCGCCAACAAGCACACCAATTGTACTTGCAATACCAGTAATTATATTGCTACCTAAAGTTGTTGTTCCGATCAATGTTTTTGCAACAGGACCAGCAGAATTTAAATGAGTAACAGTTGGTGGCAAGGGAAGATTTAATGGTGCTTTATAAGTAGCAAAAGAAACGGTATCCATATCTACAGCATTGGTAACTGCTAAGCTAAAGTTAATTGGTATATGCAATGGATTCGTAGCTCCATTTGTAGTAATATTTGCAAAAGGAATAGTTCTATTTCCGGTAACAGCATCAATGAGCCAATTTACTTTTGATAAAGAATCTTCACCTATTAGATAACCTGCTTTATAAAATTTAATTGCTGATCCACCAACTGGTGCTGTAACTACAGTAGGATAGAATGTAATGATTGATCCATTTATTCCAACTACGTGTGTTGCAGGGGTCGTACTTAAATTCGTATTCACCATTAAATCACCAATACCAACACCAGCAATACTAGCAGTTGTTACTGACGACGTTGTAGCTGAAGAAACAGTTGTTGCTAAGATTGATGTTCCAGAAATCTGACGAGATAATGCTGAAGTATTAGAATTATTTATGGTGATGGAGTTTTTATTCATTCGCAATTGTCCTAATCGTAAAGCAATCGAATCATTAATAATGATTGGTTTATTCATTGTAATAATATCTGCATTATTTGTTTTCTGCATGTTGAAATCAAAGAATGTAGAAGGATTCGATCCTCCAATAATTTGTGCCGTTGCAGTTCCAAATGACACACGACTATTTCCAGGAATTATGGTTCCATTGTTAGTCCAATTCGTGCCATTAAATTGGATGGAAGATTTTTTGGCGATAGAAAAATTTGTGCCTTGTAACGTTCCTGTATTAATCATATCACCACCGATTCGAGTATACGAAGAATCTTGAAAATAAAAAGATCCATCATTTTTTAAATTACTACCAATCAATAAATCTGCGGTACTTACCCACATTTTAGCACCAGAATTGTTTAGTACTTGTCCACCCACATTTGCCGTTAATCTTTTAGATGGATTATGAAAACGTAAAGTGATATTTGGACGATTTACAGAGGGTGAAGTACCGAATGGATTTGTTAAGAATGGCGAAGCTGATGTTAATGTACATCCATCATTTGCAGCTCCACTAACACCATTGCTTAAAAATAAAGCAGATTTAACAGGTGATGTTGATGTAAATAACATTTCATCAGTCGCTGAGGCGTTAACTGCACCGTTATTAAAACAAATTTGTAGTAAAATATTATCTACTCCATTCCATACAAATGGATTCAAGGTAGATGATAATCTTAACCAACCACCCGAATTTCTAGATTGAAAAGATCCTACGAAGGATGTTGTTGCAGGAGTATTTATAGTAATCGAATTTGAACCTATTCCAGTAACAATTCTATAAGGAACTAAACCAGTAGCATAAATAGTGTCACCCAAAAATACTTGGTTAGGCGAAACATTTGGAGCAGGTGAAACAAATGAAATGATACTGGATCCAGAAGTAACAGTTCCTGAAAACGTATGAAGTATTGGATTTGTATAAGGCGTCCATTGCCCAAAAGCTGGAGCATTGGTATTTAAAGTTGCTGTAGTATAAACTGGTGTAAATGCACCAACATAAGGATTCGAAGATGAGAACGACGAAAGTGTTGAAGTAGGTACTTGTAAATAAGAAATTGTAAAATTTTGAAATCCAACATTTGCACTCGCTCTGTTTCTAAACTGAAATAATAATGAATCAATATTATTTCCAGCTTGTAAGCCGATACTTAATAGCTCATTTACATTGTAAATAACTTGAACTATCTGATCGTTTTGATTACCGCGAAATATTTGTCCTAAAATTGGTGAAACTATTGTACCAGTACCAATTGTTGCAGTATCCGCACTTTGAGCAGATGAAATAATGGAAAGTTTTCCGCTATTAGATAAATTGTTATTGATATCAACGTTTACAAGAGTATCAGTGATAACAGTCATAGAATCTAAATTTGAAATATCTAAATCAAATGCTCTTACCGAATCTTTTAATGCAGCAACTGGTGAGTAATATATCCCAGCTCCTCTTATTGCAAGAGCTGTTGTTTTATTTATTTGCACTTTATCAGATAAAGTAGGAATTCGTCCACACCAATTTGTAGCATCGCTCCAATCATCGGTAAATCCTAACCAAGTAGCTGGAATTATTGTGATGGAAATTGCAGGGGTCGTATATGTACTACCCGAATTACATGTAATAGTAACACGTAAATAAATATTTGTTGTAAATATTCCTGTATAAGTTCCGTTAGTATTTATTCCGCCAGCTCCAGACCAAGGACCTCCAAGTACAGGTGCAATTTCCCATAAATAAGTAAGTCCACTAAACACAATTGGTGATGACAAAGAAGGTGATAACGAAAACGTAATTTGTGAACCCGAACAAATATTACTATACGATTGTAAAGAAGTAATGGTTCTTCCTGATGAATTAAGAGCAGTACATGGCGTTGGTGCAGCGGCGACAATTGTTATTGTATAATCTTCTGCTTCACCTGATATCATTGAACTGCATGCATCAATTGGCCAACCAGAAAGGCCAGTTCTAACACGCATTACACATTGACCAGGATTTGCTGAAAGAGGAATTGTAATAGGAATTGATGTTGCTACACCAGCATTAATATTTGTTCCAACTACAAATAATTCTGAATTTGAAAGCACACCATCGGCATTAAAATCTATCCACACTTCAACAACCGAATTTCCTAATTGTGTTGTTGTACTTAATGTATAGGATGCGCCTTGCACTAACGGTGTAGTGGTTCCTAAAGCTGGTGGATAAATAGTGTATGCATTACCATTTCCATTATTGCATGTTGTGGTATTATTTAATGTATTCAATGTTACATTAGATATATAAGGACTACTTGGACAAGCTGGATGAATGGGAGTACACATACAAAGATTGGATGCATTTTGTCCTACACAAATTACCGAAGTATATTGTGCTGCTCCAGCTGCATTTGCAGGACATGTTATTCTCAATCGATAACAACTGGCGGCTGTTTGATTTGCTATAACAAAAGGGTAGGTGTTTGACCCCGCGATAGCAGAAAATGAACCTCCAACACCTGTTGTACTTACCTCCCATTGAAAAGTCATTCCTGAACCGTAACCTGTATTTCCAGTAACATCTAAAGTAAAAGGTTGAGCAGTACAAACACTCGGTGCGGTTGAAGTAACAGTTCCAGTTGCAGTTACATTACAAGTCGCAGCTGCAGAAATACAAATTGTATAATCTTCTATTTCTCCTGAATTAAAAATATCACAAGATTGATTTGTTGCGCTTCCACTTGATCCACAACAGGTATCTCTTAAAATAACTCTCATTCTTGTGTTTCCTGGAACTGCATTCCATGGAATGGTGATAGATGTTGAGAGTGATGTTATTGTAGGGCTTCCTCCTGTAGGTCCAGTAGGGCCAGATAAATAAGTATCTTCTGTTGTACTTAATATTCCATCTTGATTCCAGTCGATAAAAATGTGGGCGATTGCACTATAAAAAGTACTTCCACTAGTTATTTGCTTTATAGTTATAGGATATGTTAATCCTTGAGTAAAACAAGGCGAAACAACGGAGGTGTAATCAGTAAACGAATTTGATGCCAATGGATTATTAGTAGCTGAACCTAATGTTGCGGGATTTGTAAGCGAGCCAAAAATTATTTGACCAATATCAGTACCACTCGTAAAATTGGTTGATGGGATACAATAACAGGAAACAGCGCTTACTAAAATTGCAGAAGATGTTGATGTAGAACCGCAAGTTACTAAACAATGGTAGTAAGTCGTAGTTGCCGCTGTAGTTACAAGTGTGTTGGAAGTTGCACCCACTACGTTTGTCCATGGCCCTCCTGCTGTTGGTCCTGTTTCCCATTGATATGTATAGCCACCAGGAACGGATGCAGGAGGAGAAATAATGCCACTTAAAGAAAGTGTAAATTGTTGTGCTGGTGAAGAACAAACGCTTGATAATGAAGAAGAGGTAGTGATAATGCCAGGTGCTGCACACGCTGTTGCATCAAAATAGGCTAATTTAATATCAGGGCGATCAGTACTTAACGTACCAAAACCAGAAGATGGTTGTCCATCGGCAGTCCATCGTTGAAAACGTTGATTGGTTGCTCCTGCACCCAAAGCAGTTCGTGCCCATGTTGTTGGCGAACCAGCTTCTGTTGGTGAACCAGAGCCCCCATAATTCGTTTCAACAATTACTTCTAGATTATTTGTTCCATTGCTGGTATAATAAAATGGATTTGTTAAAGTAACCATCACCCAAGTTCCTGTTGCCCATGCGCTGCTATTAATTGTTCCACTATACACTTGTGAATAACCAGTAACGGCAGTGTTATACAAAGCTGTGGTCAATCCTGCAGCTCCAGATTTTTGTTTCATGTGAATGACAACCGGAGTTGAGGCTGCCTTTCCTGATGCATTCGAAATATAAAAACCAACTTGAGTAATCCAATGATTGCCTAAAGCAACCGAAGAAGTCGCAAGTTCTGCATCGGTGTATTGCATTTGTGATCGTTGAAACCCCCAAAATGTTCCGAATGGCATATAATCATCACTAACCGTTAACCCAGGTGCAGTTGAAGGTACTACAGGTGTTATTTGACCATAAGACTGGACAAAAGACAAAACTGTGAACAGCGCTGCAAACGAGATCATCTTAAAAAATCTCTTTGTAAATTGTGATGTTAACTGCGTGTAGATGTTGAACATAGTTGAGGTATTTAATAGTTCGAATGTCAAAAATAACAATTTATTAATCAAATCCAAATTATATTTATGAAATGTTTACTTCTCTGGGTAAATTATCTTAATATTGCGGTCAACACTGGGGTGCCTTTCGATAAAGGCTGAGATTACACCCAACGAACCTGATCTGGATGATACCAGCGTAGGGAGTGTGGATGAAGGCTTTTTCATGCTGGAGACACCCCGTGTCCATGTTCTAAACATCATCCCTTACATGAAAAAATTTCTTGTTTCATCTGTGCTCTGCCTTCTCAGCGCTAGTCTTTTTGCACAAATCCACTTGAGTGGTGTCGTTCTGTCTAAAGATAAAATTGGTCTTCCAGAAGCTATTTTAGCATTGGAAGGTACGAATTATCAAATTCAAACAGACCGTAATGGCAGATTCGATTTTACCAGACTGCAACCTGGAAAATACAACCTTATCTGTAAATATTTAGGGTATCAACCGTATCAACTATCACTAGCATTTACAAGGGATACCAGTATCAGCATCAACATGCAACCCTCTATTTTTCAAACGCAAGAAGTGAATATCAACTCCACTCGAGTGAATGTAAATTCAGGGATGGCTTATTCAGGACTTGACAAATTAACTTTACAACAGAGCAATTTAGGTCAAGATGTTCCCTATTTACTTCAGCATTTGCCTTCTGTTGTAGTTTCCTCTGATGCGGGAACTGGAATAGGGTATACGGGCATCCGAATAAGAGGTTCCGATCCGTCGCGAATTAATGTGAGTGTAAATGGAATCCCCATCAACGATGCGGAATCGCAACAAACCTATTGGGTGGATTTGCCAGATATCATTTCATCAACCGAAAATATTCAAGTGCAACGTGGGGTTGGCACAAGCGTAAATGGGGCAGGATCATTTGGGGGTAGTATTAATCTTCAAAGTGATCAGCTATCGAGTGAAGCATTTGCTAGTTCAAGTAATTCCTTTGGAAGTTTTAATAGCATAAAAAACACGATTAATTTCGGATCAGGATTACTTAATACTCATTGGATTTTTGAAGGAAGATTATCGAGAATTAAATCAGATGGTTTTGTTGATCGTGGTAACGCTAATTTGAAAAGTTATTCTATATCAACAGGATATACCAACAAAAATACGGTGCTTCGATTAAACATTTTTTCCGGTAAAGAAATAACGTATCAAAGTTGGAATGGAATTCCTGAAAGTCGCTACAAAAATGATAAAAAAGGAATGCAAGAATATATTGTTAGAAATGGATTGGATTCAGTAGAATCAGCGAATTTACTTAACTCTGGAATAACGTATAATTATTTCACTTATGATAACCAAGTTGATGATTATCAGCAAGACCATTATCAATTTTTAGTTTCTCAAAAATTAAATGAAAAATGGGTAGTTAATACGGCGTTTCATTTCACACATGGAAAAGGATTTTATGAGGAATATAAAAAAAATCAAACCCTTGCTAATTATGGTATTTCAAATCCAGATTCAACACTGATGTCTAGTGATTTGATTAGAAGAAAATGGCTCGACAATGATTTTTATGGAGTAACGTACAGTCTCGTTGGAAACATTAGGAATGCAATCACAACTACATTAGCTGGGGGATGGAATCGATATGAAGGATTGCATTATGGAGAAGTTATTTGGGCAAGAAATGCTGGTAATGCTGAAATTCGTCATCGCTATTATGATGACAAAGCAACTAAAAATGATTTCAATATTTACAGTAAATCAGAAATAAAATTCACATCATCTTTTGTTGCTTTTATTGATTTACAATTCAGAAACGTGACCTATAAATTTATGGGTTTAGATAGTTCGGGCAATTCTAAATTACAGGATGTAAATCTTAATTTTTTCAATCCAAAAGCAGGATTAACTTATACCATCAATTCGAATCAACAAGTGTATGGATCGGTAGCTGTTGCAAACAAGGAACCTAATCGTGATGATTATATTGAATCTACAATTAATAGTCGTCCGAAAGCTGAATCGCTTACAGATTTTGAAGCAGGATATCGATTTCAAAAATCTTATTTTCATTGTACAGCCAATCTGTATTTCATGAATTACAAAAACCAATTAGTCCTTACTGGTGCTGTAAATGATGTAGGGAATTACACAAGAACAAACACCACAAAAAGCTATAGAAAAGGAATAGAAATTGAAGCAAGTTATGCAATAAATAAAAAGTTTAATGTTGATGGAAATGTAACAATTAGCGAAAATAAAATTTCTCAATTTGATGAATATTTAGATAGTTACGATGTGAACTTCAATTACAATGGTCAAGTAAAAACAAGTTATCATAAATCGCAAATTGCATTTTCACCTTCCGTAATTTACATGGGAAGGCTAAGTTATAATCCAGTAAAAAATTTACAAGTTCAATTTATACTAAAGTATGTAGGGAAGCAATATCTAGACAATACCACAAATGAAAAAAGATCGCTTGATGCCTACCATATTTGCGATATAAAATTAAATTATTCAATCAAAAATGTTATTGGAAAAGAAATAGCGTTTAATTTATTGGCGAATAATATTTTTAGTGAAATATATGCAAGTAATGGATATACTTATGGGTACAATGTTGGAGTAGATCGCACTGATGAAAACTTCTATTATCCTCAAGCAAAAATTAATTTTTTAGGGCAAGTTACCTTACGATTTTAGTTAATAAAAAAAGTATTATATTTTTTTACTGACTTTGATCCTACCCATAGCCAGGTGGCCACATACATAAAACCGTACGGTGCGAAGTTGTAAAACAAATCACTAATAGAATGAACTCTTGAATCAATAAAAATTAATACCAAATGCAAATATATTTTAGTCCAAAGATGCGATGTAATTTTTTTATCAAGACGATTTAAAAAATCGTTGCATAGCCTT
>JANXSD010000113.1 GCA_025352785.1 Bacteroidota bacterium | reverse complement strand
GTCCAATCTACTTGTCCTTTTTCATCAATACTTCTTAAAAAAATAGTTCCGTAGGCAAAGGCTATGCAACGATTTTTTTAAATCGTCTTGATAAAAAAATTACATCGCATCTTTGGACTAAAACATATTGGCAATTGGTATTAGATGATAAAAGGCATACTATTTTACTAATTACAACATGCTTAACAAATCAATATTCTAAAAAATTTAAAACAAAGTAAAAAATATCCATAAATGAGATTAAAGTGGCTAACAATTTCACTAATAACCCTTTTTTTCTGTACTGGATTATTTGCAAAAGCATCTACAATTCAAAAGGATTTCATCAACACCCAAACAGAAGCTTTTGCTGACTCAACCCATCCTTATGCTTTAATTGCTGGTGGAAGTAAAGGTATCGGATATGCAATTGCTGAAGCCATGGCTCATCGCAACTACAATTTAATATTAATTGCAAGAGGCTTAGATACATTAATTGCTGCGAAGCAACGATTAGAAAGTGCTTATCCAGTACATGTTGAAATAATAGCCAAGGATTTAAGTTTTGATAAATCAGCAGAAGAAATTGCCCAATGGTGTATCGATAAAAATATTCATTTAAAGGTGCTGTGTAACGTGGCAGGTTTTGGTGGAACAAACGATTACCTATCACTTCCAATAGATACACTTCGGTATATGATCCGTTTAAATATTGAATCAATGGTGACATTAAGTCTTACGTTACTTCCTTTGTTAGAGAAAAATTCACCATCCTATATTCTAAACGTTGCGAGTATGGCAGGCTTTGCTCCTATTCCCGAAAAGAGTTTATATTCAGCAACCAAGGCTGCTATTATTTCATTCAGCTACTCTTTAAGATATCAACTTAAAAGCAAGAATATATCCGTAAGTTGCCTATGCCCGGGACCTGTTTATACGAAACCTTCTATTGTTAAAGATACCAAAGACAAGCTAGGATGGTTTGGAAAGCAAATGGTAGTACCTGTAAAAAAGGTTGGAGAAACTGCCGTTCGTAAAACATTTAAAAGAAGAATGATCATCGTTCCTGGTGGCTTTTCTAAAACTATTTCCGTTTTCATTCGCATTTTTCCACAACGCTGGCTAGCATCATTATATTACCAAATTGGCAAAAAACCTCCGAAAGAATAATAGTGTAATATCAACCCTTAAAGACAACAGACCTTAATTTGATCCGTAAAATGATTGTAAAAAATTGCTGATAATTCAAGAAATTGAGAATATAGTTCGCTTTTTCCGAATATTATCGTATATTTGATGAAGCGAAAAGAGTTGCACAATATTCACTATTCTTCAGCGTTCATTTACCATAAATCTCTGTCTCATCTTTAAAATCTGTTGTCTATAGGTCGAATCTCTACACATATTATCACTTTTCACCCCAAATTAAAACCAACCTGTAACAGGGATGAACTATGTGTAAGACCACAACAACAGACCATGAACTGGTATCCCGTTTCCTTAATGGTAACGAAGAAGCTCTTCAAGATTTAATTACTCGCCACCAGCGTAAAATCTTCACTAGTATTTATTTATTGGTGAAAGACAGAGAGTTGGCCGATGACATCTTTCAAGAGACCTTTATTAAAGTCATTAACACCTTAAGATCTGGCAACTACAACGAAGAAGGAAAATTCCTTTCTTGGGTTCTGCGTATTGGTCATAACCTAGTAATTGACCATTTTAGAAGTTTGAAACGAATGCCAATGGTGCATGATACTGAAGAGTATAGCATCTTTGATAGTTTGCCTTTGATGGATGATAACATTGAAGACAAACTAATTCATGAGCAAATTCAAAATCAAGTACGGTTGCTGGTGGATGAATTACCATTTGATCAACGTGAAGTTGTAATCATGAGACACTTTGCAGATATGAGTTTTAAAGAAATCGCCGAATGCACAGGAGTAAGTATCAATACTTCTTTAGGTAGGATGCGATATGCTTTAATCAACTTGCGCAAATTGATAATTGATAAACAATTGTTGTTATCAAAATAATACCATTTGCCTAAATAAATTTGTCCGAAGATGCGCTGTAATCTTCTAGCTAGACGATTAAAAAAATCGTTGGATTGCCTTTGCCTACAGAACTATTTTTGAGGAAAGTAATGGTAAAACAGGACAAGCAGATTGAACTAATTTATTTAGGCATTTAGAATAAACACAATATGTAAACATAGGTAGCGTTAAGGTTGAAAATCGCGTTATGTTGCCTATGAACCAAATATCTACTTTAAATTACCTTGTTCTTTATCTGTACAATGAAACTCAGCTAACGGATACCGTATTGATACAAAATGCTATCGATACAAATCATGAAATTGCTGAAACGTACAATGACTTATTGGCTGCCAAAGCATTAGTTCATGAAACACTGATGGCACCTTCTCAGAAATCTATTCAAACGATTCTGAATTATTCGAAACTAACTGCACCATTAATGCATAGTTAGATCGTTAAAGAACAAAAATGAAAACCGGATGCATACCTTTGTATTCGGTTTTTTAATGAACAAAAGTGAAGCGCGAGGATCGGTATAAATTCGTAATAGACTATTTTTCAAAACATCGTCCTGATGCAGAGACGGAACTGAATTATTCCAATCCTTATGAATTGCTCGTAGCAGTGATCTTATCTGCTCAATGTACTGATAAACGGGTGAATATGGTCACGCCAAAACTTTTTGAAGCCTTTCCCTCTGCAGAATTATTAGCAACAGCTAAGGCTGAAGATATTTTTCCATACATAAGAAGTATCAGTTATCCCAACAACAAAGCGAAACATTTAGCTGGAATGGGTTTTATGTTAATCGAAAAATTTAATGGTAAAATTCCTTCAACAGTAGAAGAATTACAGCAATTACCTGGGGTTGGAAGGAAGACAGCAAATGTAATAGGATCAGTAATTTTCAGTAAACCTTTAATGGCGGTTGATACGCATGTTTTTAGAGTGGCGGCAAGGATTGGTCTTACCATCAATGCTAAAACGCCCTTATCAGCAGAGCTTCAATTGGTTAAGTATTTCCCTGAGGATATTATTCCGCTTGCACATCATTGGCTTATTTTACATGGAAGGTATGTTTGTATGGCCCGTAATCCACAATGTGATCGATGTGGAATCTCTTCCATTTGTAAGTATTTTGCCTTAAAAAAGAAGTAAAAGCACCTTTCTCAATTTTATTTTCACTTGTTTTAATGGAACATTGATCCGCTTTTTGTGACATTTCACCAAATTTAAATAAATTTCATTGTGTTTGAAAGTTAAATTGTAGGCTCTGAGGAAAAAAAATCTTCTATAATCCAATAAAAACTTAAATCTATCAAGAATCCCTATACTATTGCTAAGGATGGAGCTATACTCCTGCTTTCCCTATTTTGCTGTATCTCTGTTGTAAATGCTCAAACAACCCTTGTTAACTACAATTTTAATGCTAGTGCTAGTTTGGCCACATTGACGCCAACTTTGGCAAGTGGGATAACTTGCACGCCAACAGGTACTGGAACTTTTGGAACAATAGCAGGAGTGGCTTCGGGATCCAATAGTTTCACATCCAATGCAACAGCTGGGAATGCCATAACCACTACCACGAACACCACTTGGACTTTTACAATGGGTGGGGCATCATTACCGACCTACAAAACATATAAAATTTATTTTCAAGGCAATAAAGCAAATGGTGGCGCAAACACCATTACTGTTTCATACAGTCTAAATGGGGCAGCATTTACTTCTACAGGTGTTGTAGCGACGGTAGGTACACAACCACTTAATCTTACAAATGCTAGTACTTGGGTAGAAGGTTTATTTACTATGCCTGTTGCGGCAGATAATCCGACTTCTTCTATAGCTTTTCGTTTAACTATTACTAGTTCTGGGTCTGCGGCAACTTATCTGGATAATTTTCAAGTTCAGGGATTATTAACACCAGTAATTAGCACTACAGGTTCTTTATCGGCTTTAAGTACAACTTATGGTACAGCCTCCTTTAATACTTCATTCAATGTTTCTGGATCAAATATGTCGGCTGGTATCACAGTTAACCCACCTACGGGTTTTGAAGTTTCAACAACTGCTGGTTCTGGTTTTGCCACTAGCATTGTTGTAGGTGCTGCAGGTACGATTTCATCAACACAAGTATTTGTACGATTGGCTTCAACATCAACCGCTGTCTTATCACCGTATTCAGGTAGCATTGTTTGTTTAAGTACAAATGCCGTTAGTGTAAATGTGGCAACCATATCAAGTACAGTTGGCACAAAAGCATTAACATTAACAAGTCCTGCAGTAACAGATAAAATTTATGACAGAAATGCATCAGCAACTATTACAGGAACAATTTCAGGGACGGTCAATTCAGATATAATAACATTAAATGGTACAGGAACTTTTGCAAGTGTTAATGTTGCAAATAATATAGCCGTTACTTCAACAAGTACATTTACTGGTGCTTCTGCTGGAAATTATACTTTAACACAACCAACAGGTCTTACTGGAAATATTACTCAAAAGCCACTAACGATTATTAATCTTACGGGAAGTAATAAAACCTATGATGCTACAACAACTGCAAGCAGTACTGGTTCAGCAGCATTAAGCGGAATTATATCACCAGATGTAGTCACCATTGGAGGAACACCGGTTTTGAATTTTTTAACAGCAGGAATTGGCGGACCGAAAACAATTACCGTATTAGGTTATTCACCTAATGGTACATCTGCAGCAAACTATTCATTAACGCAACCTTCGTTGTCTGCAAGTATCA
>JANXSD010000090.1 GCA_025352785.1 Bacteroidota bacterium | reverse complement strand
GCGGTGAGGGCGGGATTCGAACCCGCGGTACAGTTACCCGTACGACAGTTTAGCAAACTGTTCCTTTCGGCCACTCAGGCACCTCACCTTTGAAGGTCGGCAAAAGTATAAAATCTTGCCATGCTAACAAACCATTATTTTAATTTTTCTTGAAACAGGAAGCTATCAACCTGAATTTTATATTTGTACTGAAGCCAAATCTATATGTTACCATTTATCTCAATAAAAAATACCACAGTTTTCTTGTCATTCATTTGTCTGGCAATAGCCTGTAAATTCTCTCCTAAAAAAGCTGATAATAGTCAAAGTGATTCGGGAATTTATCTTCCACTCGATTCTCCTTCAACACGTTCTGAAAACTGGTCGAATAAGAATACCGTCATCGTACATATCATCGCCGATCCCGATAATCTGCATCCTACCAATGGAACTTCTCAAACAAGAGCAGAGTTAAGTCTTTATCTGAATGGCGCTCTTTTACGCACCGATTTACGATCAGGAGAATTAAAACCTGGATTATGCACCGCATTACCATTAATTTCTGAAGATCGACTCCGCCTAACTTTCGAATTAAGGGAAGGTCCAACTTGGGATGATGGAGCCCCGTTGACGGTTCAAGATGTAATCTTTACAACCAAAGTAGCAAAATGCCCATTGACAGATAATCCCGGCTTTAAACCTTATTTTGCAACAGTTAAGGATGTGGTCGTAGATCCTGTAAACCCTAAAAAGTTTACGGTAATCATGAATAAAGCATATATCCAAGAAGTGGGTCTATGGAGCGATTATCCAATTATTCAACGTGCATTTTATGATTCATTGGATGTACTCTCGAAATATACATTCGCTCAGTTTGAGGATTCTCATTTTAAAAGTACCGAACAATCCATTTTAGTAAAGTGGGCTTCAAATTTTAATGCTCCCGAAAAGGGCTTCGATCCTAAAATGATTAGTGGTATTGGTGCTTATAAATTGGAATCTTGGCAAACTGGTCAATCCATCGTGCTTGTAAAAAAAGCAAATCATTGGACAGATAATTCGGAAAATTATTGGGAGTCGGCGCAACCAGAAAAAATAATTTTTAAAGTGAATAGAGATGCCACATCACAGAAGTTGGAATTCAAAAATCAAACGTATGATGGATCCGCATATATGGGAATTCGTACGTTGCTTGATCTACAAAGTGATACATCTTTCAATCAAAATTATCATTCCAAGTTTATGGATACCTATGGTTATACTTATATAGCTCTGAATATGAAACCTGATGGTGTAAAACATCTGCCACTTCTTACTGATGTACGTGTGCGTAAAGCTTTAGCGTTAGCTTCACCTGTTGCTGATTTAATTAAAATTATTAATCGTGGAATCAACAAACGCATTAACGGACCAGTTTCATTATTGAAAAAATCGTATAATAAAAGTATCCCATTGGTTCCTTATGATGTAAGTGCCGCAAATAAATTACTCGATGAAGCAGGTTGGAAAGATTCAGATGAGAATGGTATTCGTGATAAAATTATCGATGGTAAACTGGTTCAACTTGAAATTGAATTGGCTTATTTAACATCGCAAGTAGAATGGAAAGAAATGTCACTTATGATTGGAGAAGGGGTGACCAAAGTTGGTATTAAAGTTAATGCTACACCGTATGATTTTCCATTGTGGATGCAAAAGGCGACAAGTCATGATTATGATATGATAATTGGATCATGGAATGCCAGTTCAGGCCCAGAAGATTATGAGCAATTGTGGTCCTCGAAAAGTTGGGCAAATGGCGGACCGAATTACACAGGATTTGGTGATGTTACTTCTGATGCAATCATTGATAGTCTCAATATTACTTTCGATGAAAAGATTCGATTTGATCTTGAACAACGCATGCAACTAAAAATAAGTGATCAGCAACCTTATATTTTTCTTTATCAATTGGTTCGTCGATGTGTAGTTCATAAAAGATTTGCTGGTGCTGAATTCTTTGCAGAAAAGCCAGGAGTGATGTACAATAATTTGCATGTAGCGAATAGTCCGGTTGTTAAAAATTCTGTTGTTGCGCAGTAATCCAACGATATGATACAATTACTAATAAGGCGAATAGGAGCACTGTTTTTTTCGCTCGCTGTAATTGTAATTATTGGCTTTTGGTTAACACAAGCAATGCCTGGAGATCCGGTGCAAAGAATGTTAAACACATCCAATGATTTAGAAGCTGGAAATAGTGAAAATCACTCTAAAAAATATGATCAGCTTTATTATCAATTGGATTATGAGATTCCAAATTTTTATTTTACTTGGACGAATTTATGTGTACCAGATTCGTTTTATAAAATCCCTCAACTTAATCGTAGAAACCAGTTAATTGCACTAAGTTCCCAGACTGGAAACCCAATGAAGGTTTATGTTTTTAAAAAAACTGAAGAGCAATTAATGTTGCAGATTAGTAATTCTAACAAAATCAAAAAGGAAGTTAAAATTGAGTTGCAATCTTACGTTAATCGTATCCAACTTTTATCAACAACAGGAGAAATCGCTACGGCAATTAATAATTTTAAATGGTATAATGAAATTAAGGATTCGGTTGTTTTAGCTTGTGTTGATCAACTAAAAGAACATTTTATTTCATTTGAGCATGCAAAGGCTGGGGTGAAATTATGGGTTCCAGTTATTAAATTTCATTCAAAAAATCGCTTTCATCAATGGCTTTTTGGAAGTAATAATTTACAAGCTACAAATTATGATTATAACGGAATAGTACACGGTGATTTAGGTTATTCAACAGTTTCACATCGTCCAGTAAGTTCTATTTTGCAAAAGTCATTTAAAATAACTTTCATCTTATCAACGTTTACAATTTTTATCGCAGTATTTTTTTCGATTCCAATTGCAATCGCATTAGTTTTATATCGAAATAAAATAATTGCTCACATTGCTCCTGGAATTTTATTATTCATCTACACGATACCTGTTTTTTTTCTTGGAACATTGTTGTTGATGATTTTTGCAAATCCATCCATCATTTCATTATTTCCTTCATCAGGGATTGCACCCGCTGAAGGATTCAATTCGAGCCTTTCTTCCTGGGAAATATTTTTACATACTTTACCATATCTCACATTGCCATTAATTACGTACACAATTGGTTCGCTTGCTTTTTTTATTCGATTGATGCAAGCTTCTTTAATTGATCAATTGAATACTGATTACATACGTACAGCAAGAGCAAAGGGTGCAAGTGAAAATAGAATTATTTGTATTCATGCACTTCAAAATTGTTTGATTCCTCTCGTTACTTCAGCAGCAACTGCATTTCCTGCAATGATTTCTGGATCTGTAATTCTTGAAAACATTTATTCTATTCCCGGCATGGGAACTGAAATGATACACGCTGTTCAAAATCTGGATTATCCTGTGATGATTGGATTTTTCCTTATAATGGGCGTTGTTACAATAAGTATTTATGCGTTATCTGATTTGTTAAATAACTTTTTTGATCCACGAATTCATTATAAACTAAAAGAGGTTTCGAATGAATAATATTTGGAAAGGCGCTTGGAAGAAATTATCTTTTCGATGGGCAACACGATTTTTATTTTTCGTGGGTTTTATTGCAATTTTCTCTCCGTTTATTGCTAATGAACAACCACTCGCAATTTGTAATCAAAGAGAAATTCAGCTTCCCGTATTGCAGGATTTGTTGAAAAGTAATTCTGGACTTTCTTCAAATATAAATTGGAAAACTCAAAATGATGGAGTGGTTATTTTTTCACTTATCCCTTATTCGGCAGGAAAAGGTGATTACGCAAATGCAGATTATAGAAGTCCATTTTCAAATCAAAAAATGGTGGCAAATCAAAATGAGGAAATTGAATTACCATGGCGTTTTCGCCATTGGCTTGGAACGGATTTAAGAGGAGCTGATGTATTAGCAGGGATAATTAATGGAGCAGGAATATCATTAAGTATTGGATTTCTATCGGCATTACTTGCACTTTTAGTAGGATTAATAATTGGTGGAACTGCAGGATGGTTAAAAGAATTCGGTTTGGAACTAAGTATTGGATATTGTTTATCGATGTTTATTTTTTCCTTTTTTTTATGTCAATTATTTTTTACTGATGGTATAATAATGAATGCATCATTACTATCAAAAACTGCTATTGTTTTATTGGCATTATATACTTTTTTAAAATTCGGAAAACTACTTTCACATTATCATTTATTCTCGTATAAAATTAAAATCCCTATTGACGTAATTGTTTTACGTATGATTGAAATATTCAGTAGTTTTCCTAAAATAGTTTTAATATTAGTATTTGCAGGTTTTTTCAATGCTTCTATCGGCTTATTAATTTTCTTATTTGTATTTACTGGATGGCCTGATTTTGCACGAATTATTCGTGCTGAGTTTATACGTCAAAGTAAATTTAATTTTATTGAAGCTGCTCGATTAAGTGGTGCGAGCAATATACGAATTGTCCTTCGGCATATATTGCCAAATACATTCGTTCCCATTATGGTGATATTCGTTTATGCCATTGCCGCTTACATGTTAATTGAAGCAGGATTAAGCTTTTTAGGCGTAGGTGTGCCACCCGCAGAAGTAACATGGGGTTCGTTAATGGCATCAGGAAAGGATAATTTAAATGCTTGGTGGTTGATACTTTTCCCTGGAACAATATTATCTTTAACTATAGCAAGTTTTCATACAGTTGCGGAGGGCTTACAAAAGCAATTGACAAAATGAATGGTTCATTTAATGGTATAATATTTCTTTACCGTTGTATAATGATGTTTAACCTAGTAATATCTGATATAAATTTTTATGAAATTAACTTTATAAAACCATTTCTATGAAAATTCCCAACAAAGTTATAGTGTATCATATTACAGGTTGGGCATTTTTTCTCCTTCTTGTATTTCTATTGCCAATTGCCCCACCAATAGTAAATGAGCCAACTGGGATGAGATTTATAATCGTTATTAGTTCAATGGTATTTGTGTTAATGTTTTTTTATTATTTTAATGTGAATTTTATTTTTCATAAATATTTTTTGAAAGGTAAAAGAGCAATTTATTTTTTAATTGTAAGTTCTGTTTTAGCATTTCTTTTTTTAATTCCTTTAATTGTTGGAACTATTATTCACCCACCTAATTTGGAAATTGTACATCATCAACCCCGACCTAATTTCGTACTTGCAACTCTCGTTTTATTTTTTATAATTTTTATTGCGAGTTCGTGGCCATTATTATTGAAACAATGGTTTTTATTGGAGGGAAAAAATAAAGCAATTGAACATGAAAAAATTAAAACAGAATTGTCGTTTTTAAAGTCTCAAATCAATCCACATTTTTTGTTTAATACATTAAATAATATTTATACATTAGCAATCACCAACTCAGTTCAAACTCCAGATGCTATTCTCAAGCTTTCGAAGTTGATGCGTTACTTAATGAATGATTCACAACAAAAATTGGTTTCATTAACGAAAGAAATTGAACACTTAAGTCAATACATTGATTTGCAGAAATTGCGCGTTACTGATAAAGTAACTATTGATTTTAAAGTTGAAGGTGATACCTCATTAAAAGAAATTACACCGTTAATTCTGTTACCATTTGTCGAAAATGCTTTTAAATATGGCATCTCGGCACATGATAATTCTACAATTCAAATACTTATTCAAGTAAAAAGTAATTTGATTAATTTCAAA
Organism: Bacteroidota bacterium; assembly: GCA_025352785.1. Taxonomy (GTDB): domain Bacteria; phylum Bacteroidota; class Bacteroidia; order AKYH767-A; family OLB10; genus JANXSD01. Next base: position 25,911 of record JANXSD010000090.1, on the reverse strand, counting down.
GTTATTAATCCAATCTTTAAAAGTAATTCATTACTTATTGAAGCTGGTGGAATTGGATTAGCTAATGTTCAACGTAGATTAAATTTGCTCTATAATAATCATCATCAATTAAAAGTTACAAATGATGATTTAAAATTTGTTGTTAATTTAGAAATTATCTGCTGATGTTACGAACTGTTATTGTGGATGATGAACCACTAGCAATTGACTTACTTATAAATTATTGTGCTCAAATTCCTTATATTCATGTTTTGGAAGCATTTACTGATGCGTTATCATGTGCTGATTATATAAAAAGGGTAAATGTTGATTTGTTATTTTTAGATATTAATATGCCCGATATTTCAGGTCTGGATTTTTTTAAAAGTATTAAAAATCCACCAGCAGTAATATTTTCCACTGCCTATAGTGAATATGCAATTCAAGGATTCGAGTTGGAAGCGGTCGATTATTTATTAAAGCCATTCGATTTTGAACGATTTCGTAGAGGGGTTGAAAAAGCCAAGGATCAACATTGTTTTAAGACTCAAAAACAAGCCAAGGAGTCTACTTATATATTCATTAAGTCCGATTACCAATTATTAAAAGTGAATGTAATTGAGATCATTTTAATAGAAGGTTTCGATGATTATATTAAAATTTATACTGAAGAAAAAATGATTCTAACTTTGATGAGTTTGAAATCAATATTAGAACTTTTGCCAGAAAAGGAATTTGTAAGAGTGCATCGTAGCTTTATTGTTCCTTTATCTAAAATTAGAAGTATGAATAAAAAATCAGTTCGTGTTGGTGAAAAGGAAATTCCTATTGGAAATACGTATGCTCAAGCATTTTTCAGTAGAGTGGAAAATAGTTCAGATGGTTTTAATTTAAAGTAACCGATGAAATAGTAAGCTTTACCTAGTTTTAATTGTTATGGCGCATTGACATTTTAATATTTGCAAATAATGTAACATAAAATGTGTTCAACCTTTGCCTACTAAATATTATGAAACTAAAAAGTAATATAGCCACAAGTGAATCTGGCTTCGTTTTTAATCCTACTTCTGGTGATTCCTATTCCGCAAATTCTGTCGCAGCTGAAATTATGTTACTCTTGAAGGAGAATAATTCTATTAGAGAAATTAATCAAATAATGCTTTCACGTTATGAGGTCGATTCTAGTCATTTTGAAAAAGATTTAGATGATTTCATTGCACAGTTACGTGATCAAAATCTTTTAGAATTATGATCAATACTAATAAAACTCCAATTGAATTAGTAATTGCAGTTACTGGCCTCAATGCAATTGATAGCCCAGGTCCTGGCATTTCAGTTATACGTGCGATTCGCGATTGCAAAGATTTTAAAGTCCGTATTATTGGTCTTTCTTATGAATCATTGGAGCCTGGCATATATATGCACGATATAGTTGATAAAACGTATCAGATACCTTATCCATCAGCGGGTACCGAGTCACTTTTAAATCGTCTTAATGAAATTAATATTCACGAAGAGATTAATGTGTTAATACCAAATTTTGATGCTGAATTGCATAATTTTATTAAAATCAGTGATGCCTTATTGAAAATGGGAATTAAAACTTTTCTTCCCTCTCATGAACAACTGGAATCACGTGATAAAATTAATTTATCAGAGTTTGGAAAACAACATAATTTTGATGTTCCGGCAGATAGGATTTTATATCGAATAGAGGAATTATCGAGGGCTGTTAAAGAGTTAGAGTTTCCAATTGTTGTTAAAGGTAAATATTATGAAGCTACTGTTGCCTATACTTTAGAACAAGCACAAAAAGCATTTCAAAAATTACAAGCTAAATGGGGATTGCCAATTATTGTTCAACAATTTATTTCTGGTACAGAAATAAATATTGCAGCATTGGGTGACGGCGATGGTAATGCAGTTAGTGTTATTCCTATGCGCAAGTTATATATTACAGATAAAGGTAAGGCATGGGCAGGAGTAACGCTTGAAGATGCTAATCTTATTGATATGGCAAAACGTTTTATTGAAATTACAAAGTGGCGTGGTGGCTTTGAATTGGAAATCATGCGTTCTCCTGAAGGAGTTTTATTTATCATGGAAGTGAATCCGCGTTTTCCAGCATGGATTTATTTGACAGCGGGTGCGGGGCAAAATCAACCAGCAGCATTAGTTAAAATGGCAATCGGTGAAAAAGTAATTCCATTCACGAATTATCAAGTAGGAAAAATATTTATTCGCTATGCCTGGGACTTGATAACTGATATTCAAGAATTCCAACAAATTTCAGCTTTTGGTGAGTTGTAATTATTATTAATTTATTATGGAAAAGCTAAAGTACGAACGACCTGTCATTAAGAAATTGAATGCAGGTATCATGAATAAATTTGGTATGCGCACGGAGTTTACTCCACATACACACATTGAAGGCGTTGCCGTAAAAGATATTATCTCAAAATTTGGTTCTCCTGTTTTTGTAATTTCTGAACGTCAAATTCGTAAGAATTATCAACAAGCAGTAAGATCATTTCGTACGCGATATCCAAAAGTACAATTCGCATGGTCGTACAAAACGAATTACATGAATGCTGTGTGTAAAGTTTTTCATCAAGAAGGATCCTGGGCAGAAGTTGTTTCTGGTTTCGAATACCATAAGGCATTAGGTAATGGAGTGCCTGGAAATAAAATTATATTTAATGGTCCTGATAAACGTGAAGAAGAAATCATATTAGCAATTAATAACGATTCCTTAATTCATGTTGATCATTTTGATGAATTATTTTTATTGATGGAGATAGTGGAGAAAATGGATAAACGTCCTCGTGTTGCTATTCGTGTGAATATGGATACTGGAATTTATCCTATGTGGGATCGTTTTGGATTTAATTATGAAAATGGTCAAGCATGGAATGCGATCAATAAAATAATGGCATCTGAGAAACTGGAACTAGTAGGATTGCATTCACATATTGGAACCTTTATGTTGTCTACAGCAGCTTATGCAGTCGCTACTTCCAAACTCTGTGATCTAGCTTTTAACTTCAATAAAAAATTTGGTAAGGCCATTCAATATCTGGATTTAGGAGGAGGATTCCCTTCTTCTAATACTTTAAAAGGCGCTTATTTGCCTGGTGCGGACACCGTACCTTCTATTGATGAATTCGCTGAAGCAATTACATCAACTGTACTTAATTATGGCTTTAAACAGCAGGAACTCCCTTTGCTAATTCTAGAAACTGGACGAGCATTAATTGATGATGCAGGTTTTCTTTTAGGATCTGTATTGGCAACAAAAAGATTAAGTGATGGGCGTCGTGCTACTATATTGGATTTTGGTGTGAATATTTTATTTACTTCATTTTGGTACGATCATAAAATTACTCCCGCACAAGAATTTAGTCATCATACTGAAGATATGGTTTTGTTTGGTCCGCTTTGTATGAATATAGATGTTGTTCGCGAAACTGTAAATCTTCCATTACTTCAAAAGGGTGATCAAGTGGTAGTTCACAAAGTTGGTGCATATAACATGACTCAGTGGATGCAGTTTATCAGCATGCGCCCTTCCATTATTATGATTGATGAGAATGAATCGATGCATCAGATTCGTAAACCAGAAACTTTAGCATATCTCGAATCATTAGAAAATATTCCAGAACATTTGCAGCAAATAAAACTGTAAAATGCGTAAATTAAAAGAAGATTATTTTTCTTCGCTTTTACCAGGATTGCTACATAGCTATTCTATAATCTTTTTCGCAAGAAATAGAAAGTTAGGAATTTTATTGCTTATCGTAACTTTCTTTAATCCCGTTGCAGGATTATCTGGAATAATTGCAGCCATCGTAGCCATTATAACAGCCTATTTAATGGGTTATAATAAAGAATTAATTCGTGATGGTTTGTATAGTTTTAATGCATTGATGGTGGGAATTGGATTAGGAACCTTTTATCAAGTTTCATTCATCTTTTTTCTTGTATTAGGATTCTCTGCACTGTTAACATTTATAGTCACCGTAGTTATTGCAGGTTGGTTAGGGAAAAATAAATTGCCGTTTCTTAGTTTACCTTTTTTATTTACATTTTGGCTACTACTTCTTTCAACAAGAGAGTTTTCACAACTTGGTTTAAGCGAACGAAATATTTATTGGATCAATGAAATGGTGTCAATAGGAGGGAAGCCACTCTTCGATTTTTTTAATGTGATAGAACAATTGAATTTGCCAATTGTTGTTTCAACATATTTTCATTCGCTTAGTGCACTATTTTTTCAAGATAATTTAATCGCTGGAATTTTAATTGCATTTGGAATTTTATATTATTCTCGTATAGCATTTTCACTTAGCTTGATTGGATTCTTTTCAGCAATTATATTTTATCATCTAACTGGAACTGATCTTAGTAAATTAAACTATTATAATCTTGGTGCTAATTTTATTATGGCATCCATGGCCATTGGGGGATTTTTTACAATTCCATCAGCATGGTCGTACTTATGGGTGATTTTATTAACTCCCATAATTACTTTTTTTGTATTGGGAACCGAAGCTCTTCTACATCCGTATCAATTGCCAGTATATTCTCTTCCCTTTTCAGCCGTGGTTATCATCTTTCTTTATTTTTTATCATTTCGATTACGTATAAAAAAATTATTCTTAACTACTTTTCAATATTATTCACCAGAAATAAATCTCTATACTTTTCGAAATAATTTGGAACGACTAAAAGATAATTATTATGTCTCTTTGTCATTACCCTTTTGGGGTGAGTGGATGTTGTCGCAAGGATATGAAGGCGGCATTACACATAAAGGTGATTGGAGTAAGGCTCTCGACTTTATGGTTCTTGATGAACAGATGAAAACGTATTCCGATCCAGGTATTTTTTCTGAACATTATTTTTCTTTTAATAAACCAGTTCTAGCAGTAGCAGATGGTTTTGTTGAAAAGATAATCGATCAAGTCGAAGATAATACGATCGGACAAGTTAATACAGAACAGAATTGGGGAAATACTATTGTAATTCGTCATGGCGATGGGCTTTATTCAAAATTATCACATCTAAAAGCTGGGTCTATAAAAATTAAAACTGGCGACTGGGTTCAAAGGGGTCAATGGTTAGCAAATGTTGGAAATTCTGGTCGATCTCCTGAACCACATTTGCATTTTCAAATGCAATCAACGTCTCATATTGGTGCTCGAACCCTTGGTTATCCCATGGGTCATTTTATGACCAGAGACCATTATGGATATCATCTTCATAATTTTGAGATTCCAGAAGAAGGGCAGCTTGTTTCAAATGTACTGTTAACTCCTTTATTGCAAGAAGCATTTCGATTTCAACCGGGCACAAGATGGAAGTATAATTATTCGATAAATGATGAACTGATTACTGAAGAAATAATTGAATGCTTTACGGATGAATGGAATCAAACTTATTTGTATGCACATAAATCTAAGAGCATTGCATATTTTATAAATAATGGAACGTTATTTTATTTCACACATTATGAAGGTAATAAAATGGATTTGCTTTATCACTTGTACAAAGGAGCATATAAGGTTTTATTAGGCTATTATCACGCATTGATTTTAGAGGATTATTTTCCACTTCACTTTATGAAATCCAATAAATTTCTATGGTTGCAGGATTTTATTGCGCCATTTTATATTTCTTTGAAATCGAAATTTAAAATTTCTCCTTCCTATGTTGATAATATTTATCAACCTTATTGTATTCTATTAAATAGTGAAACAGGGATAGAACAAAATAAAAAATTTAATAGCGAAATTAATTATAAGTTAGAAATTATGAATGGCCGAATTAACAAAATTACTGGTGAAGGAAATATGTTTAAGATGGAGGCGGTATGTCAAGAGCAATAATTTTATCATTGTTAATTTCCGCTCAAATTGCATTAGGACAATCTAATGCCGATACTTTAAATTATTTAAAAGTAGATAGTATTACTTATTCACTTTATATGAATAGAAGTTGGAAAGAACTTACTAAAATAGGTTGTAGTTCACTAAATAGTGGTATTGATTTTCTTAATTTGAGATTGCGTTTAGCTGATGCTGCTATTGCACAAAATCATCCAACAAATGCTTTAAAACACCTTGAGAAGGCATATAAATCCGATGCTACCCAATCGTATATGCTAAAACAATATATTGTATCACACCGGATGTTAAATAATAGTGATGAGTCACGATACTTTCTTTCAAAAACGGATTCGAGTACCCAGATAACTTTTAATCAACGAAAAATTCAATTACTTGATGAAGTGTTTTTTGATATCGGGGTTATACATCCTAATGATAGCGTGAAGAATAATTTAAATATTTTTAGATTTGGAATTCAATCGAGGTTAAATTGGAGATGGACGTTTTATCAAACTTTTCAATATTATCATCAATCATCTACCATGAAACATCCTCCACCATCTCCATCTTCACCACGTCGACCAATTGAAATAACTTTGCCACTTTCCCAATGGGATTATTATTTGAAATCTCGTTATCAGTTTACTCGTAAATTTTCATTAGGAATGGCATATCATTTTCTTCGTAACAATGATAACGGGTTATTAGAAACAGGTTATGGTGGATTTTTAAATTTGCGTAAAACGTTTTCCAGTTATACTATAAATTTAGATATAGGATATTCTGGATACAATTATTTGCATCAGACACAATTTGGTATTTCAACAAAAGTTTATCCTTTTGATAATTCTGCATGGTATTTCAACGGTGGAATTAATTTGTTAAGAAATACTGATCTTGATAATGTGACAATTTTAAATTTTGGGACAGGTATTAGGCTTCAAAAAATAGTTTGGACGGAAATTAATTTTATCTCTGGTGATTTATTTAACTATTCAAGTAATTCTGGCGAGTATGTTTATAATTCCAATGAATTAACAAAGTTTAAAATGAATGCAATAATTTATTTATTAATTAGTAATCAATTTATGTTGTCATTTAATTATGTCTATGAAGAAAAGAATCAATTATTAGTAAATACTAAGAAAAACATTAAATATATTCAACAAGGTTTAATCGGAGGACTATCATGGAAATTTTAAGAAGGAGTGTTGTTGTAATAATCTGTTTGTTTGCTCCATTATATATGAGCGCTCAAACATTAGGTACAGATGAAATGGCTTTTTCATCTTCCTACAAATTGGAAACAGCAGGAGATTATGCAAAAGCAATTTTAGCAATTAAAGAAATTAATAGACCAGAGTCGTATGAAACTAATTTACGATTAGGTTGGTTGAATTATCTGGTGAAAGATTATGTCAGTTCGAAAGTTCATTATGAAAAGTGTATACAACAAATGCCATATAGCATCGAAGCTAAATTTGGATTAGTGTATCCTCTAGCTGCATTAAATTCATGGGATTTAGTGGTTTCTCAATATCAAAACATATTGAAAATTGATGCGCTAAATACTACTGCCAATTATAGATTAGGATTAATTTATTACAATCGTAAAAATTATGTGGAAGCAATCGGTTATTTTGAAAAGGTAGTAAATTTATACCCTTTCGATTATGATAGTTCCCTGATGTTAGGGTGGAGTAAATTATTATCTGGTAAAGCCAATGATGCAAAATTGCTTTTTAAAAAATCACTTTTAATAAGACCGGGAGATGCCTCTGCTAATGAAGGTTTAGCGAAGATTAAATAAATAAAAGAGTCCTGAAGCAACTGCTTTAGGACTCTTTTATTTAAAGCTCTAAACTTTATTTTATTGAGAAAACAATATTTGAAATGGTCATATCTTTTCCTGCATCATTTTTTGCCGTTACTTCTTTTAAGAAAATAGTGTCTCCAGGTTTCATAGTGTCCATTGCTTTTCTAGCAAGAAATGGAATTCCTGCATTGCCAACTCCAAATTCTTGAGTTTGTAACGGATTCATGGTAATCATCGTAAAAGCGAATTGCTGTAAAGTATACGTCTTTTTGTCACTTCCTATTACTTGAAGTGGTGTAAAGTCGGCCCATGCTTTGGCGTCTTCTAGAGTAACCTTGTTGCTCATGTCTTTATCGAGTGACAAATGACATTTCATACTTGCTGGTTTACTTTTATTTGATCCTTTGCTGGTAACTTTTGGTTTTTGTTGTGCATGAACATCTTGTGTTCCGAATAGGGCAACAGTAGCTGCCAAGAGGAGTATGTGAATGATTCTCATATTGTTTTTATGTTTATTTAACGAAAGTAGAAAAGCTTTTCGGCATCTTTAATTTTTAAGCAACTTTTTTTTATCAAAAACGTAAGAATTATATACCTATGGTCAACTTTAATTTGTATTCAACCCAATCTTTTGCACTTCAAATGAAGTTTGTTCGCATAATTATTATTTTATTGATGTCATTTTCAGTTTCATTCGGTGAGTTGCCATTTAATCCATCCAATGCAGAGGAATTTTTATTAACTCATCATCAAAAAGATACGATACGTGTAAATTACCTCCAACATTTAAGTTTTTATTATCGTTCAAATGATCCTCCTAAAGCCTTGGAATTAGCCGATGAAGCACTTCAAATTTCCAGAAAAATTAACTATGGATTTGGAATAGTTTATAGCCTCAATCATTTAGGAACAATTTATAATTCAAAAGGTCAAATTCAAAAATCGCTCAACTATTACCTTGAAGCGGAACGTATGGCTCCTTCAAAAGACTTAAATGTTCAAAAAGGGATCGCATTAGCAATAAATAATATCGGGATAATCTATGAACAAAGAGGTAATTATGAACTTGCCAAAGATTATTTATCTCGCGCATTGGCAATTGATAATTCCATAAAGTATACCAAAGGAATTGCTCGCGAATATGGAAATTTAGGAAAGTTAATGCTTGATGTCGATGATCCTGACTCCTCACTTTATTTTTTATATCGAAGCTTGGCATTGGATAGTAGTATTGATAATCGAATAAGCATGGTTGAAACTTATACGGATATTGGTAGAACTTTTTCTTTAAAAAAAAATTATAGTTCAGCACTTGCGGCTTTTGAAAAATCTTTTGCTCTAATTGAAGATGATGATATAAGTGGTGCAGCCTACAATCACCAAAGTCTTGCAGTTACTTTCCGTCAGATGGGGGAAAATGATTCAGCATTATTTCATCAACAACGGGCTTTCAATTTAGCAACCATGCTCGATTCAAAAGTGCTCATTAGAGATGCTTCTTTTGAATTAGCAATTTTATATAGATTGAAAAGTGATTATAAATCTGCTTTATTTTATATCGACAAATATAATTTCCTTAATAGTTTTCTTTCAGATCAAAAAGCTGCATCTCTTTTAGCTGATATGCGTGAGAAGTATGAATCGGAAAAGAAACAAGAGCAAATTGTAGGGTTAGAAAAAATTAAAGAAAGGATGGAGTTTTTTAATTCCAATCTGCTTAAATTTAGAAATGGTTTGTTCTTTTTACTTACTATTTGTATCCTTTTGGCGGCAACTATATATAAAGCTTATCGTGATAAACGTCGGGTAAACCGTGAGTTGATGCGTAAGTTTGGTGAAGTACGGCAGATGAATGACGAGATCAAGTTGAAGAGTATGGAGATTGAAGCTAAGAACAAAGCGATTTTAGTAACGAATAATATTCTTAAAAGCCAACGTCATCAATTAATCGAAGCTCAACGAATTTCAAAGTTAGGAAGTTGGGAATATGATCCAATAAAACGGGAATGTTCGTGGTCGGAACAATTGTTCGATGTTTTTGAATTTTATCCAGCAGCTACTCCTCCATCTTTAAAAAGTTTTTTCAATAAAATTCATCCAGATGATCGAGAAGGAGTTTTCACTTCCGTAAAAAAAGTTTATCGAGAGTATCAATCTATTACTATTAATTTTAGGATACTAGGACATTATGATGAAATAAAATTTATTCAAGCTAAAGCTGTTCCTGAATTTAACAGAAATCAAGAAATAATTTTGATATCTGGAACTGTTTTAGATGCTACAGATCAGAAATTGAATGAGCGTAAATTGGTAGAAGCAAAAGATCAAGCTGAATTTGCTAACCACTCTAAAAGTCTTTTTCTTGCAAATATGAGTCATGAAATTCGTACTCCACTAAATGGAATACTTGGATTTACGGATATTTTATTACACGAAAATTCGAATACGGAACAAAAAGAATATCTACGATATATTCGTAATTCGGGAGACACCTTGCTTTTATTATTGAATGATATTCTTGATTTCAATAAAATTGAACATGGTAAATTGCATATCGAAGAAGTGAATTTCCAGCTTCGCGAATTAACCAATCAAGCAATATTACCTTATCAGATTCAGGCTAAGGAAAAAGGTGTTTCATTGAATGTTGACATTTCACATGAAATTCCTGTATGGATTGTAGGAGATCCGCATCGAACACGTCAGTTATTAATAAATTTCGTTTCTAATGCAGTGAAATTTACGAACACAGGATCTATCAATGTCACTGTTCACATCAAAAATATTTCTATTCCTTCAGGTGATCAACTTTTGCTTTATTTTAACATTGCTGATTCAGGTGTGGGAGTTGAAAAAGCTAAACAAGATCTTATTTTTGATCTCTTTACGCAAGCTGATAATTCGACTACACGTAAATTTGGGGGCACTGGATTAGGGTTAGCAATCACGCGACAATTATCCAAATTGATGGGTGGAACTTCAGGAGTTATTAGTCCTGGAACTTTACAATTAGAAAGCGGAAATCCGGGATCTGATTTTTGGTTTACTATTTCTGTGAAACGAGGAATAACTCCAGCTTCATATTCTATCGTTCAAGAGACTAAAGCGCAATTCCGCTTCGATGAAAATTTTGATGTCTTGGTTGCTGAAGATAACCCGATCAATCAAATGTTAATTCGTAAAGTATTAGAAACGATGAATTGTAAAGTAACAATTGTAGAAAATGGTCAACTTGCTTTTGATGAATTGGTAAAAAATAAGTTCGACATAGTTTTGTTAGATATTCAAATGCCAGTTCTTGATGGTTATCAAACTGCTATTAAAATTCGACAATCAGAATATGCTATGATTCCAATTGTTGGTGTGAGTGCAAATGTTTTTAAAGAGGATATTCAAAAAAGTCTTGATGCTGGGATGGATGCACATATTGGTAAGCCATTTAAAACACAAGAATTATTTGAAGTGATTCATCGTTTCTTAAATATAGATTCCAGAAAATATTCTCGAGCTAATTCTATCCTCTAAAAAGAGCTGCCATTTTTAACGCAGTAATTCCTGCTTCAATACCTTTGTTTCCATATTTGCCTCCCGAACGATCTACAGCTTGTTCCTGATTATCTGTGGTTAATACACCAAAAATAAACGGACGACAATGTTTTATTGTTAGTTGTGTAAGTCCTTGTGAAACTGCATGGCAAATAAAATCAAAGTGTCGTGTTTCCCCTTGTATAACACATCCTAAACATATTATGGCATCCATTGATTCATCTTTTGCAAGAAGTGCTGCTCCCGCTGTTAGTTCAAAGCTTCCCGGAACAAAAAATTGTATTAAGTTTTCAGCTTTTACCCCAGCTTTTAGTAAAGTATCTTTAACACCAGTTAATAAAGCTTCAGTGATTTCATGATTCCATTCAGCAACGACAATGCCGAACCTATAAGATTCGGCATTGGGGATTTCTTCTAGATTAAATGCGGAAAGCGATTGATGTGCTGATGACATGAATTACTTCGTTACTTGAGCTTCCGCACGGCCGATAAATTTATCAATGTCACGCGCTTCTGTACTTGTTGGAAAATCTTTTTTTATTTGCTCATAAATATCTAATGCAGCAGCAAAATCTTTTTTCTGTTCTAAAACCATTGCGCTCTTCATCAAAAATAAAGGTCGTGTAAATTGGTTTTCATCCCAATCAGCAGCTTTCTTGTAGAACTTTAATGCTTCATCAGTATTGCCTAATTCTAAGTTAGCACTTGCGATACCACCTAATGCAAGCGCACCAGTAACATCATCTTCTGCATCATAGTTTTTTAAAGCTTCGATGGCTTTATCATACTGACCACTTTTCAGTAAACTCATACCTAAATAATACTGAGCTAAATTGCCCGAAGGTGCGGAACCATAATTATTTACTATTTCTTCAAATCCAGGATGATTTCCATCCCCTTTGAGAGCGAGTTTAGTGCTATCTTCTCCAAAATAACGCTCTGCGGCGAACATTTCCTTTTGAGCACCTTCTTCTTGTGGCTTTACAATGAAATTATTGTAACCAAAATAAGCAAGTATCACCAACAAGGCAGCGCCACCTATAATACTTAAACTCTTTTTATTATCGCGAACATAATCTTCCGCTCTGTCGATGCGCTCGTTAATATCGAGATCATCCTTTTTATCTACTGCCATAAGGTAAGCTAATGATTTTATTAAGACGGGCAAAGATAATCGAAAATCCTATTGATTAAAAGCATTCTTTGTAGAGATAAAGAAGCTATTAACAGTTTATTGTTGAAGAGATTAAATTTTTTGAAGTAATTTTTTCGCTACTAATGTTGCCGCTTTGTCTAATAACTGATACACTTCTTCGAACGCGTTTTTACTTTTATAATAAGGATCTGGAACTTCTGAGCCTTCTTTATATCCCGCAAATTCTAGAAACAAATGTACCTTGTCTTGCTCTTGTTTGGAGGTTGTTAACATTAAAATATCACGTTTGTTAGCTTGATCCATTGTAAAAATGTAATCGAATTTTTTAAAATCCTCAGCAATAAATTTCCTCGAACGTTGCTTCGAAATATCAATATCGTGCGCAGAAGCAGTAGCTATTGAACGCTCATCAGGTTCTTGTCCTGCGTGCATACCAATTGTTCCAGCTGAATCAATCAATAAATTAGGATAATAATTTGCAAGTTTGGCTTGTAAAATCCCCTCTGCCAAAGGAGATCGACAAATATTACCCAGACAAACCATTAAAATTTTCATGCGTTTTTATTCTAAATGCAGATGTCCCGACTAATTTAGTCGGGACATCTGCTTATTTTCAATACTGATTTATTTTAGCGTGATAGATTGATACGTTTTTGGAGGTCAACAACTTGAGCTTTGAATTTCTTATCGGTATCCATCAAATTGTTAACAGTACGGCAAGCGTGAAGTACTGTAGCGTGATCTTTACCACCGCAATGCATACCAATGTTTGATAACGATGATTTCGTAAATTGCTTACTGAAATACATCGCAAGTTGGCGAGCTTGAACCACCTCACGCTTGCGTGTTTTTGATTTTAACACTTCTAGAGCAAGTTCAAAATAATCACAAACCACTTTTTGGATATAGTCGATTGAAATTTCATGAACCGTATTCTTCACAAACTTATCAATCATTTGCTTCGCTAATTCGAGCGTGATGGGCTTTTTGTTGAGAGAAGCTTGAGCGATGATGGAGATAAGAGCACCTTCAAGTTCACGAATATTATTGGTGATGCTAAGTGCAATGTACTCTGTTATATCGTTCGGCAATTCAATTCCATCGATATACATCTTCTTTTTTAAGATAGCAATTCGAGTTTCGAGATCTGGAATTTGAAGATCAGCAGCTAAGCCCCATTTAAAACGAGAGAGAAGTCGTTGTTCCATTCCTTGTAAATCAACCGGAGGCTTATCACAAGTAAGGATAATTTGTTTGTTATTTTGATGTAGGTGATTGAAGATGTGGAAGAATACATCTTGCGTTTTTTCTTTGCCAGCGAAAAACTGAATATCATCGATGATTAATACATCCATCATTTGATAGAAATGTATGAAGTCATTGGTAGAATTATTTTTTACTGCATCAACAAACTGGTGCATGAACTTTTCACTTGGCACATACAATACCGTTTTGTTTGGAAAATTATTTTTAATCTCAATACCGATAGCATGCACTAAGTGTGTTTTACCTAATCCTACTGCACCATAAACGAGCAAAGGGTTAAATGATGTTCCACCAGGTTTTTGTGCAACTGCATAGCCTGCAGAACGTGCTAATCGATTACAATCGCCTTCAATAAGGTTTTCAAATGAATAATTCGAATTAAGTTGAGAATCAACATCAATCTTTTTTAATCCTGGGATGATAAAAGGATTTCTTATTCCACCGCTAATATGCTGAGGCATAGGAACCGATGGATTCTTCAAGCCATTATTACTCTTGGCTGGAATTTTTACAGTGTAAGCTTTGGTTGTTTGAGTTGCATTTTCCATAAGGATACTGTATTCCAGTCTTCCTTCTGTACCTAATTCGCGTTTGATCGTTTTTCTTAATAAGCCGATATAGTGTTCTTCCAGCCATTCGTAAACGAATTGACTAGGCACTTCGATAGTTAAGGTGCTGTTATCTAATTTAACAGGTTTGATCGGTTCGAACCAGGTTTTGAAATTTTGCGGATTCACGTTATCGCGAATCAACTTTAAACAATTATCCCAAACTTGCTCACAGGTCTTGTCACTGGGTAGGGTTTCTTTTTCCTTCTGCATACCTGTTGGCGAAATTTTTATAAAAGGTAAAGGTTCGTTAATGTTGTCGTTTGTAGTACTCACTGATGTTTTTTGCGAAGAGGACAAATATTGTTTAAAAAAAGTTAATAAAAAACTTTTTTTACCTTGTCTATGTAGAAATTTTTACTGTATGGCTTTTTGTCGAAATTTTTTTCGATTTTTTACCAATAAAGTAATCGATTCTACCGAGACGAATACCAGCCCATCCGGTTTGGGCCACGAGTGTTTCTTGTCCTTCTGCATTTTTATATTTATATGGGGTATCAATAAATGTATGAGTATGTCCTCCCAGAATTAAGTTTATATTTCGCGAAGCCTGAGCTAACTTCACATCCGACACTTTATCACTATCAGGATAATTGTAACCTAAATGCGATAAGCAGATGATGAGATCACAATGCTCTTCATTTTTTAAATGAATTGCTGTAGCATTTGCCTTCTCAATCGGACTTAAATATTTTGTGTTACCGTACAATTTTTCATCTACTAATCCTTGCAATTCAATTCCAATTCCGAAAACTCCAATTCGCAAATCACCTTTTTTAAAAACTTTGTATGTTTCTGTTTTACCATTCATGATGGTATCACTAAAATCATAATTAGCAATTAAGAACGGAAATTTTGCATGTGGCAATTGTTTGACAAATCCTTCTATACCATTATCGAAATCATGATTTCCTAAAGTGGCGGCATCATATTTCATTTCACTCATTAATTTAAATTCCAACTCCCCACCATACATATTAAAGTATGGGGTACCTTGAAAAATATCACCGCTATCTAATAGTAAAACGTGTTCTTCTGTTTTACGAACGTCATTAATAATTTCAAATCTTCTTGCAACACCACCCATACCTGGAAATTTCGGATCATTATCTGGAAAGGGATCTATACGACTATGTGTATCATTCGTATGCAATATCGTTAACTTCATTATTTCATCGGAAGCAAATAATTCACTCGGCATTCCTGCGATGCCTATCAACGCTGAAGCTTTTAACATTTGCTCGAGAAATCTTCTTCTATTAGTGGTTCCGAATGCGTCCATCAAGTTGTATGTTTAATGTGTCGCCTTTTTTATTTAGTCCCTCAAGATAGTAAATCATTGCATCCCTCACCTTGAGATTTAAACTTTCTTTTTTAGCATTTTTTAAAAATACTAAATTATCTCCTCCGTTTGCTAAATAATCAGAGGTAAGTACTCGATAGGATTTTGTACTATCTAAAAAATTTCCATCAATTTTCACCTCTACTGCTTTCTTAGTGTCAATCTTCATTTGCAATCCCGCCACAGGACTACCTCCATGCTCAGCTATATAATTTACTAATTGATTTGTTTGATTTCCATTTAAAGTAACAATTACTAATACATTTTCAAAAGGCATCACTTCATAGATGTTGCGAAGTGTAATATTTCCTTTAGGTATTGATGTTCTTAATCCTCCATTATTTAAGAATGTAAAATCTTGATTACTAATACCCATTTTCTTTGCAGTAATTTTTGATTGTTCACTACATGATTCTGCAGCGAAATCTCCCAGTAATCCTTCAGGCGTGCCTTTTATAAGTGCCTGATTAGTATAAGCTAACACTACATTCATAATTTTATCCAGCGAATCGTGATAAGGTTTAATCATTTTCCATGCTATGGAATCAATTAAAGTATTTGATGAATCACTAAAAACATATTGCTTAGTTTCAATGTGTTGAACAATCGAAGTACTTCGGCATGCACCAATCAATAGAAATAGTAAGAGCGATAGGAGCCGCACCTGTTTGATCATTATCACGAAAATGTTATAATATTATGCAAGTATACTCACGATCTTCTCTTTTTGTACATGAAATAAAAAAAATATTTACTTCATTTTTTTTGGCATCTTAGCAAGAATTTAATATGTATCAATCAACCACTCAATTGCGTGTTCGCTATTCTGAAACGGATCGAATGAGCTATGTTTATTACGGAAACTACGCGCAGTATTTCGAAGTCGCACGTGTTGAAGCACTTCGTTCACTAGGAATTTCGTATAAAGAAATGGAGGAGGAGGGAGTACTTCTACCTGTAAGTGAATATAAAATAAAATTTCTTAAACCGGGATTTTATGATGAGCTACTCACTATTAAAACATCGATAATAAAATTACCATCTGTAAGAATAATCTTTCATTATGAAACTTTTAACGAGAAAAACGAATTGTTAAATACTGCGGAAACAATTTTAGTTTTTGTAAATCGGCAAACCATGAAACCTTGTCAAGTACCTAAACACGTTCTAGAAATTTTGGCTCCACATTATTAAGAACAACTTACAATTCCTTCATCAAAATTTGATACGCTTTCAACATGGAAGCAATGTCATTTTTATGAACTTTTTCATCAGGTGAATGAACAAAATCTTCTGGTGCTCCAATAAAACACCAGTCGATAGGGTAGGGCTGCTTTTGTAAATCATTACCATCGCTACCACCCGAACTTTCAATTTCTAATTGATATTTTAATTGATGCTGATTTAATATTTTACAAATTCGATTTACATAAACTCTTCGTGGGATTCCAGAATCTCTCATCGAAACTACAACTCCATTTCCGTGCGGAACGCCTTCCGTTATCCACGTAATATCACAAATTAAAGTTTGCTTTATTTTAAAATTTTCCCACAAATATTTTGCAAGATACGGAACGGATCCTCCACCATGTTCTTCCCAACATGAAAAAACAATCACTCCATTTTCAAGTGTTTCAGCAAGCCTTAATGAAACATAAACACCTAATCGATTATCTAAATAACAACTTTGAACAAATTGATCATCTTCTCTAAAATTTTGCTTAAAACTTAAAGATGTTCCTCGTTCAATTTCTCTTGAGTCTTCATAACTCAATTGATTTTCATCATCTACTTTTAACGTGCATTCAATGTCTCCGTTTTTATCTTTTCCAACCAGTTTGTAACCATTTACTGTTCTCGGACCACCCACTTTTACAAGCTGATTATTATACCGAACTGTGAAACCAATATTGTCAATATGAGCATATACTGCCGTAGTTGGCTTCCCAAAAATTAAGAGGATGCAATGTTGAAAATCATCACCATATATTAACTGAGGTTGCACATTCCAATTTTTCTTTTCATGTTCAATATAGTCAATTAAAAAATCGTGCATGAGCTTTTCATCACCAGAAGTGGATGGTATGCTACAAAGTTTTTTTAGAAGTTGCATAATGTTATTTTAATAAAGAATTTTCCACGTTGCAAGAATAGCTAAAGTAGAATGATATTTTAGTTTTTCAATTAATTGTTGACTTCTACTTTTTCTGATTTCTATTGTTATCACACAAGGATTTTCATAACTCTGTGAAATTATTTGAGTGGGTTCAGATTTAAGAAGTGAATATACATCATTGATGGATTCGTACGGAAAATTAATTTCAATCCCTTCATTAATAGTTAACATAATGATATTTGCGTTTTGTAATGCATCTTGAGCTGCACCTTTGTACGCAGCTATTAATCCTGGCACACCTAATAAGGAGCCGCCAAAATATCGCACTACAACAACCAAAACATTCGTTAATTGAAGTGATTGTATGGCGCCTAAAATTGGTTTTCCTGCAGTTCCAGATGGCTCACGATCATCACTTGCACGATATACACTAGGGTCAGGTGTTAAGCGAAATGCATAACAATGATGATTCGCTTGTGGATGTTCTTTCTTTAATCGATGGATGATTTCTTTTATTACTACTTCTGTTTTAACAGGAAACGCAAAACCAAGAAACTTACTTCCGCGATCACGAAATTGACCTTCAGAAGCAGCCTCAATTGTATTAAAGGTATCGTCGAATAACATCAACGTGAAAGTATGAAAATTGCTATTAATGCAAGTGCAATACTTGACAAATTCGATTTCGTTAATTTTTGTTTAAAGACAAGAAACGCACTTGTCGCAGATAATATTACCACCAACATATTTACTAAAGCAAAAATCAAAGCGCTTTCTGCACCAGGTTCAGCTAAACAGCGTACAAGAAATAGTAAAGAATAATAATTTACAATACCTAATAATATCCCAGCGAATAAACTTCTTAATTCGAAAACCTTTTTATTTTTTAACCTGTTGTACAACATTGCAATTAAACCAAAAAAACCTGCAAAACCAAAAAGTAAACTATAATACAATTGCTCATTTTCGGAATTTATAATGTATTGTTGTGAAATCTTTATGGAGGTATCTATAATTCCACAACCGAAAAATAATAGTAATGGAAAAATCCAAGCACGGTTATTTTTCCTTACTTCACTTTCTGAATTAGTTGATTTACTGCTTAAATACAAAGCAACAATTGCCAGGATAATTCCAATTAATCGTAATGTTGTTAAATGGTCGTGATAAAGATAAATTCCTGCAGTAATTGGCAACACCATCGACATTTTACTGGCTATTGATGCTGCAGCAATTCCAGCTTTTTGTGTTGTGAGTGCTGTGGTGTAAAAAACTAAAATAAATAATAATCCAATGCCTAATGCCGGAGGACCCGTATCACGAATACCAGAGAATGCTTTGCAATTTTGTTCGTAGTTGGAGAAAAAAGCAAATGCACTTGCCGTTAAATAATTTACTGTTAACCCTTGTAAATTTTGTATTCTCCATTTCTGAAAAAAGTTTAAGATTACAAATAGTAAGGTGGAAAAAATTGCAGCAGCAATCAAGTTAAAAAGTAAAACTCCACTCATAATGAATTAGGATTTGTATAATTTATCAAAAGGTTATTATCCATTTTTTTTGTATTTAAAATTATTCCATTCATTATTGGAGCAGGAACACCTTTTCTCAATTTAATTTCACTCTGAATTTTTTTTGTTTCATCCCAATAGTTGGAATCAATAAATGATTGTAACGTTTTTCTCCCACCTTCGATAATTATTGATTGAATTCCTTCGTCAGCTAATTTTCTTAGTGCATCAGCAATAAATGATTCTTGTTCAACATGAATCAACTTGGTGTTTGGATAATTCACGGAAGTATTACTGCTTAATACAATAGTTTTTTGACTACCATCAAAGAGGTGCAAATTAGCAGGTAAATTTCCATTACTATCAATAAGAATACGAGTTGGATTTGGTCCTTCCCATTCACGCACATTTAATTGCGGATTATCAACTTTTGCAGTGTTTGCACCAATTAAAATAGCTGCTTCTTCAGATCTCCATTTATGAGAATAAATTTTACTGAGAGCATTACTTATCTTCACTTCTTCGTTTTCATCCCCAATAAATCCATCTGCACTTTGCGCCCATTTTAAAATAATATAAGGACGTTTCTTTTGCTGATGAGTAATAAATCGTTTGTTAAATTGTTTGCATTCTTCCTCAAGAATCCCTACTACTACTTCAATTCCAGTATCATGCAATTGCTTCATTCCATTTCCATTTACTTTCGCAAATGGATCTAGCATGCCAATAACAACTTTCGGAATTTTATTTTGAATGATTAATGAGGAGCATGGTGGCGTTTTACCATGATGAGAACATGGTTCCAAATTTACATAAAGTGTACTTTTAGTAAGTAATGATTTATCCTCGACAGAATTAATCGCAAACACTTCCGCATGCGGACCTCCAAACTCTCGATGAAATCCTTCACCAATGATTCTTCCATCATAAACTATAATGCACCCTACTAATGGATTAGGAGAAACATACCCGGAACCATGCGTTGCTAATTGCAAGCATCGCGACATAAATAAAATGTGCTCCTCGGTATTTTTCATGTGCGTTGCAAAAATAAGCGCTGTGATGAATAATTCGTCCTAAAATGAATATTTATAAATTTGAAAATACCATCTTTGTAATATGACCATTAGCACTTTTACCGAGAGGAGTAAAGCGGTACTGAGTACTTTGTATCCTACACCTGAAGCACTTACACTTACACGGCACCTTTTGCTCGAACGATTGGGTTATTCGATTGCTTATATTATGCTCCATCAAGACGAAGTAATTAATCCTGATTTCGAATTACAACTCTTAAGTGATATCGAAAGATTGGGCAATGCCGAACCGCTCCAGTATGTTCTTGGGTATGCCTGGTTTTCAGAACTGAAAATAGGGGTTGATCAGCATGTATTGATTCCTCGACCAGAAACGGAGGAGTTAGTACAATTTATTCGTGATGAAAAGTTTGTCGCTAATGCAAATATGTTAGATATCTGTACAGGAAGTGGTTGCATTGCACTTGCCTTAAAGCATAGTTTTCCTGAAGTGAATATCACGGGTTGTGATGTTTCTTTTGAAGCACTTTTGAAAGCAAAAAATAATGGAAAAGATCTTAGTTTGAATGTGAATTGGGTTTGGACCGATGTGATAGATAATCAATGGGGACAAATTGAAGAAACACTTTTTGATTTGATCGTAAGTAATCCTCCCTATATTTTAAAGTCGGAATCTGAAGAAATGCACGAAAATGTTTTACAGTATGAACCGCATATTGCTTTGTTTGTAGAGGACGATGATCCATTAATTTTTTATAAGAGAATTGCTGGTTATGCTCGTAAAAATTTAAAGTCGAATTGCCAACTTTGGTTTGAGATTAATGAAAAACAAGGTGAGAATGTCGCTGAACTTTTAGAAAATTTGCATTTTCATGATGTTCGAATTTACCATGATTTATCTGGGAAAGATCGCTTCGTTTACGGAGAGAAGAAATAAATTCAGAATTCAGAATGTAGAATTCAGAATTAACCCCTCCCCAAAAAATTCTGCATTCTGAATTTTGAATTCTGCATTCCCCAAATTAGTATTCAGCAAGAATTTGTTCCGTGTGATCTTTGGTGTTAACCTTATCGAAGATTATTTCGATTTTGCCTTTTTCATTAATGACAAATGTTTTACGGATAATGCCCATGTATTCTCTTCCAAATAAAATCTTTTCACCCCAAACTCCATAAGCGTCAATGATCTTATGATCAGTATCTGCTATTAAGCTGAATTTCAGACCAAATTTCTTTACAAATTTTAAATGCGACTTTTGATCATCCGCGCTTACACCTACAATAGCAAATCCCTTCTTTATTAATTTAGAATAATTGTTGTTTAAGTTGCAAGCTTCTGCTGTACATCCTGGTGTATCATCTTTGGGATAGAAATATAAAATCAACTTCCGACCTTTAAAATCTGCTAAAGAAATAGTTGCGCCATTTTGGTCGATACCCTTGAAGGATGGAGCTTTATCGTTTATTGCGAGTGCTTTCATTATAAAATTTCCAACAATATTAGGACTTATAAGTTTGTAAAACTTTAAGTTACTTTTTGGTGCGATTTACTTATCTAATTTTTTACTTTTGCGCTTCCAATTAGGATCGAGCTATGAACATACATGAATACCAAGGCAAGCAAATTTTAAAAAGTTTCGGAGTTGCCATTCAGGAAGGAATTGTTGCAGATACACCAGAAATGGCAGTAGAAGCAGCTAAAAAATTAACTGAGCAAACGGGAACACAATGGTGGGTGATTAAAGCACAAATTCATGCTGGTGGCCGAGGTAAAGGTGGTGGTGTTAAAATTGCAAAGTCGTTAGCGGAAGTGAAAGAAAGAGCTACGAACATTATTGGCATGAACCTCATCACGCCCCAAACAAGTGCACACGGTAAGTTGGTGAGTAAGGTTTTGATCGCACAGGATGTTTATTATCCAGGACCAAGTCCTACTTCGGAATTTTATATGAGCGTTTTGTTGAACCGTCAAACTGGTCGCAATATTATCATGTATTCTACCGAAGGTGGAATGGATATCGAAGAAGTGGCTGAAAAAACTCCTCATCTTATTTTCAAAGAAGAGATTGATCCTAAAGTTGGTTTACAAGCATTTCAAGCACGTAAGATCGCTTTTAACTTAGGTTTAAGTGGAAACGCATTTAAAGAGATGACAAAATTTGTTGCCTCCCTTTACAAAGCATATGACCAAACTGACTCAGCAATGTTTGAGATCAATCCTGTTCTTAAAACTTCTGATGATAAAATTATCGCTGTTGATGCGAAAGTGAGTCTGGATGAAAACGCTTTGTTCCGTCATCCTGATTACGCAGCAATGCGTGATAAAACAGAAGAAGATCCTACAGAAGTAGAAGCAGGTGAGCATAACCTCAACTATGTGAAGTTAGATGGCAATGTTGGTTGTATGGTGAATGGTGCCGGATTAGCAATGGCTACCATGGATATCATCAAACTTGCTGGTGGCGATCCTGCAAACTTTTTAGATGTTGGAGGTACTGCTGACGCTGCTCGTGTGGAACAAGCATTCCGTATCATTTTGAAAGATCCTAATGTGAAAGCAATATTGGTAAATATCTTTGGAGGTATCGTTCGTTGTGATCGCGTTGCTCAAGGTATTGTTGATGCTTATAAAAACATTGGAGAAATTCCAGTTCCTATTATCGTTCGCTTGCAAGGTACGAATGCGGATATCGCTAAAAAATTAATCGACGAAAGTGGATTGAAAGTATTCTCAGCGATCCAATTAAAAGAAGCAGCGGACCTTGTTCAACAAGTTATCAAAGGAAAATAATTCTCGTTTATTAAAATTCTCAGCAAAGAAGAGTTTCTCTTCTGATAAAATTTATATATCCTAAAATCATGCATTTTTACGATTACGAAAAGAATTTCCTTGGGATTACTGAACCCGAATTGTATAAATATGATACCGCAAAGTTTGTAATCCAATCTGCTCCTTATGAATATACTTCTTCTTATAAATTAGGTTCTTCACAAGGACCAGATGCAATTTTAAAAGCATCTCATTTTGTCGAATTTTATGATGAGATGTTAGGAATTGAAACGTATAAAAAAGTGGGTATCGCTACAATGGAACCCATGAATTTTCATCATAAAGTGGATGCAGATGCCATTGATTATATCGAAACAGAAACAGAGAAACATATTAAAGCTGGAAAGTTCGTAGTATCATTAGGAGCCGAGCATACAGTTACTTTAGGTTTTGTAAAAGCACATAATAAACATTATAAAAATTTATGTGTAGTTCAGATTGACGCACATGCTGATTTGCGTTTCTCCTATCACGATAATTTATTTAGTCATGCTTCAGTGATGGCGCGTATACATGAGCAAGATGTTCCGCTTACGCAGATAGGTATTCGCGCATTGAGTGCTCCAGAGGCTGAATTGAGTGCATCTACAAATAAGATTCATACTTTTTATGCGCACAACATTCGTAATAATCCACATTGGATGGATGATGCAATCAATACGCTTTCTGAAAATGTTTATCTTACTATTGATGCGGATGGTTTTGATCCGTCCATCATGCCCGCTGTAGGTACTGCCGAACCTGGTGGATTGTTTTGGGATGAAACGATGGAGTTTTTACGCAAACTCACTCAACGGAAAAATGTTGTCGGTTTTGATATCGTGGAATGCGCTCCAATTGAAGGTTCTGTTTTGAGCGAATATAGTCTTGCTAAGTTAGCCTATCGATTAATTGGTTTCGTGACTAAAAAGTAGTTTGGTGTTTTCGTCCTTTCGGATATCCCTTAAACCTTCTACTTTTACAGCTCAGAAAAAATTAAGGATTTGTTAATCTCATGTCCTAAACTGCCTCTTTAGAAAGCTTATGAAATTTACTAAAATCCTTATTGCCAATCGTGGTGAAATAGCGCTGCGCATCATGCGTTCTGCTCGTGAAATGGGAATCGCAACGGTTGCTGTTTTTTCAGAAGCCGATCGCAATGCTTTGCATGTTCGTTATGCTGATGAAGCTGTTTGCATCGGACCTCCTCCCTCTAATCAAAGCTATTTGTTGATTGATAAAATTATCGAAACTGCAAAGAAAACTGGAGCGCAAGCCATTCATCCAGGTTATGGTTTCCTCTCTGAAAATCCTAATTTTGCAAGAGCTGTTCGTCAAGCTGGATTAATCCTGATTGGACCAACTCCAGAAGCGATGGAGATGATGGGAAGTAAACTTGCAGCGAAAGCAGCAGCAAAGAAGTATGATATTCCTCTCGTGCCAGGTACCGATTATGCAATCACTGATTTGAATGAAGCAAAAAAAGTGGCACAAGAAATTGGCTTTCCCATTCTCATCAAAGCATCTGCTGGTGGTGGTGGAAAGGGAATGCGAGTGGTAGAATCTCCTGATGAATTTGAAGAGAACTTGAATCGTGCAGTAAGCGAAGCGACGTCAGCTTTTGGTGACGGTTCAGTTTTTATTGAGCGTTTTGTAACCTCACCACGACATATTGAGATTCAGGTTTTAGGCGATACTCATGGAAACGTTGTTTATCTTTTCGAAAGAGAATGTTCCATCCAACGTCGGCATCAAAAGGTAGTGGAGGAAGCCCCAAGTTCAATTCTTACTCCTGAAATTCGTCAGGAAATGGGCCGATGCGCAGTACAAGTTGCGAAAGCTTGCGATTATGTAGGGGCAGGAACTGTGGAATTTCTTCTCGATGAAAAGATGAATTTCTATTTTTTAGAGATGAATACTCGACTTCAAGTGGAGCACCCAGTAACAGAAATGATCACAGGGATTGATTTAGTGAAGGAGCAGATACGAATTGCTGAAGGAAATACGTTATCTATCAAACAAGAGGACTTGAAAATTAATGGTCATGCGATGGAAGTGAGGGTTTATGCCGAAGATCCTGCTAATAATTTCCTTCCAGATATTGGTAAATTGACACAATATGTTCGTCCGCAAGGTCCAGGTGTTCGCGTGGATGACGGATTTGAAGAAGGTATGAACATTCCAATTTATTACGATCCAATGATTGCGAAATTAATCACGTGGGGAAAAGATCGGGAAGAATCGATACAAAGAATGATTCGCGCTATTGATGAATATACAATTGTTGGATGTAAAACAACGTTACCATTTTGTCAATATGTGATGAAGCACGATGCATTTACGAGCGGAAAATTTGACACGAATTTCGTGAAGCTTTATTTCACTCCCGAAAAATTAAAACAAGCAGCAACTAAAGAGGAAGAGTCTTTAGCAGTAATTATCGCAAATATGTTACAGCAGGAAGGAAAGGAACATAATGCGAACACAAAAGAACAGTCTAGTCAGGTATCGTTGTGGAAAGTTAACCGATTATAATCTTCAACTATTTATTGGCTTCAATTTTGAAAGCGAATCATCGCAATGAAAATTAATCACTTATTAGTTGCTGTATGCTTAATGGTTTTTCCAACCATTTTGAAGGCGCAAATTTTAATGCCCGATGGTCGTTACAAAGTGTTAACTAATGTTGTAGATGGCGATACGATTCCAATTATTTACATGGCTCCCGTTGAAATTGTGGCTGCGCTTTCTCCCGAAGCGGCCGTCAAAATGCAAGCTTATTTAAAGTTGCGTAGAGATGTTTTAAAAGCTTATCCTTATGCAAGATTAGCAGCAGC